>NZ_FMWY01000012.1:0-91111 GCF_900103145.1 Nitrosospira sp. Nsp18
GGAAATAACGCCAATTCTGGCAATTTCCTCAGACCTTGTATACCCCTCAACGTTAATATCTGTAAGGCTTGCGGACGTATTTCAGGGACGACTAACAAGTAGGCTATCAATCTCAATCACTGCTCATCCGGTGTCTAAAGTATCTAATCGCGTTCGCAGCATTTCAACTTCATCCAGCAGCTGCAGAGCCAGTGCTACGCCGGCAAGGTTGACGCCAAGATCGTGCTGTAGCCGCAGCGCCACTCTGGCGCGGCGCATTTGCGTGCCCGTAAAGCGCCAGCGCTGAGGCTCATGCTCTTCCGCCGCTTCCGGGGTGAGCAGGCCTTCGTCTACCAGTTCGATGATATAGCCGGTTTGTACGGCACAGGCGCGGCTAAGCTCGGACAGCGTCAGGGCGTTCTGCTCATCGATAACGATTGCGCTGAGCTCAGCCTGCGCTTCGGGGAGTCTTCCAGGCCGGATGTCCGGCCCTCTATTTTCCTCCATCATGACGGCACTCCAAGTTTGGCCCGGGGATTGAAAGACTTGAACTGCTCGGCCATGTTCCGGTAGAACGACTTGGCCGTTTCATCGGTGGCTGGCGGCGACACGATACGCAATACGACATAAAAATCTCCCGGCGTTTTGCCGGGGATGCCGCGTCCCTTCAACCGCAACTTGCTCCCTGTAGCGGAACCCGGAGGTATCTTGAGTTCAATTGTTCCGCCGGGTGTAGGTACTTTCACGGTTGCGCCCAGGGCAATTTCCCATGGCGCAACCGGCAGATCGAGATAGACGTCGTTGTCCTCCACCCTATAGTAGGGGTGCGGGCGAAATTCAACTTCAAGATACAGATCCCCGCGTTTGCCCTGTCCCTGGCCTGGTGCGCCCTGTCCTGCAAGGCGAATATACTGCTTGGGTCGAATACCGCTCGGGATGACGACGTTGAGCTTGTGTTCGCGCGTCGATACACGTCCCTGACCGTCGACTTCGGGCACTTGCAAAGAGATGGCGCGGGTGGCGCCCGTGTAGGAATCCTCCAGATCGATCATTACTTTCGCATAGTGATCCTCGCCCGGAGCGTGATGGGATGGGCTTCGGCCAGCGCCCGGCGCGCTGCCGGACCGGTTGCCCTGTGAGTGAAAGCCCCGGCCGAACAATGATTCGAAAAAATCGCTGAACTGCGAAGCGTCCCCCCCGGTAAACCCCTGCTGGGAAAATTCGAAACCGGCATTCCAGCCCGGCGGCGGCCGGAACTCCTGGTTTGCTTTCCAGTTCGTGCCGAGCTGGTCGTATGCAACCCGTTTTTCAGGATCCTTGAGAACTTCATAGGCTTCGCCCAACTCTTTGAAGCGGGCTTCAGCCTGTGGTTCCTTGCTTACGTCCGGATGGTACTTGCGCGCCAGCTTCCTGTACGCACGCTTGAGGTCGTCCTGCGAAGCGTCGCGTGCGACACCCATTATTTTGTAATAATCCTTGTATTCCATCGATAAGCGAGCTTCTATAAATTGCATCGTGCGGGAAAATCGCCCGCTAAATCCTGTTTACGCTTCACGGTCGCCGCTTTACGGACTGATTTTATACCCGATCGTGTTTTAAATTAAATGTTGCGGCACACATTCTTCCTGAAGTGCCAATGAACTGGCCAAAAGAACTGGCCAAAACCTGGTGCTCCTGGAACGCGAACTTTCAATATTTGAAAAAGGAAAAACGATCGTACGTTCTGGAGCTGCCGCGACAATTCCAGAACGTCATATTATTTCCCGAGGACGAGCTTATACTCGAATCTGGGCAGCTGTCTCAGATCCGCTTTGGTTTTCCCGGGAAGAATGACCTTAGGGACGATTTGTGAGAAGTCATTCGTGGGAATCGCGACCATATAGGTGCCACGGCCCGGAAATCTACCCAGGTTAACAACGGCAAAGGTCAAAGATCCGTCTTTGGTAACGATAAAGTCATCAATTTTTCCAATTTTCTGGTTAGCGTCGTTATAGACAGTTGCTTTTTTCAGCTTCGAAACGCGCCAGCCGCTCGCAATAAGACCGGACTGGACCGGGTCCCGCACGGCATCGTTGCTATCGGCGGCAGGCGTATCCATGCCGGGAGCTGTCGTAATGGCACCCGGAGCAGCAGTGGGCCCGGGAGCAGGACCCCGCATCGGCCTGCGGTCTGGTTTCATTCCGGGAGCGTTCGTCATGCCAGGAGCGGCAGTGGTTCCAGGAGTGTTATTCATATCCTTGCGAGTTGTATCCGTTCCGGGAGCGCTCGTCTGCGCTGCTGCTACACCGATCAAGGAAAAGCTGCAAATTGCGGCAATAATTATTTTTCGCATACACTTCAGGTTCATGTTGGTCTCCTATTGTCTGCCATCTAATTGCGCGGCCTTGCGGTGCGCCCACTTCCTGTACCCCCCCTGATGTCGTTCTGCGAAGCATCGCGTCCGACACCCCTTATCTTTTAATAATCTTTGTATTCCAATATTGAGCAAGCTTCTACAAATTAAATCGTGCGAGAACATGCCTGGCGAAATCTTGTTTGCGCTTCACCCCACCGCTTTGGCGCCCACCTGCTTCAGCGAGCTGACTTTATACCTGAGCGCGTTTTAATGTTGCGGCGCACATTCCTCCTCGCGTCGCAACTGAACTGGTCAAAACTTCCCGCTGGAACGCGAACTTCCAATGTGAAGCAGGAAAAACGATTTCGCGGCCGGGAGGCCCCGAGACAACTCCCGGACGTCATATTATTTCCCCAGGATGAGCTTATATTCGAATCTGGGCAGCTTTTCCAGATCAGCTTTGGTCTTCCCGGGAAGAATTGCCTTGGGAACGATTTGAGAGAATCTATTTACGGGAATAGCAACCAGATAATTTCCATACCCCAGGAATCGGCCCAGGTTAACAATGGCAAAAGTCAAGGAGCCATCTTTGGTAACGATAAAATCATCAATTTTTCCAACTTTCTCATTGGCGTCGTTATAAACGGTTGCTTTATTGAGTTTCGATACGCGCCAGCCAGTGGCAATGAGGCCGGACTCAGCCGCAGTGGGCGCAAGAGCGCTGTGGTAACCTTCAGCGGGCGTATTCGTTCCCGGAGCAGTCGTAATGGCGCCGGGGGCAGCAGTGGTTCCCGGAGCGCTCTTCATATCCTCGCCGGTTGTACCCGTTCCGGGAGCACTCGTCATATCCTTCTGGGCTGCCGCTATGCCGACCAAGGAAAAGCTGCAAATTGCCGCAATAATTATTTGTCGGATACGTTTCAGGTTCATGTTGATCTCCTATTGATTGATTGGTGCCTGCTATTTAATTGCGTGGCCTCGCGGCGCGCCCATTTACCGAAGGTGGTCCGGTTCCACATCTGCAACGTCATGCCGGACCCCTCTGGAATCTTTATGTCCGTATCCGCTTCATCATTAGTGATGGGAACCTCTCGAAGGTGACAATGCCTCCTCCGCACCGTTTTGTCGGCTCTCTGTGTGTATTACGCACCGCCAGCAACGGCGGCGTCACCCGTCGGCGCCAAGCGATGATGGGGTTTGCCTTCGGCAGCGAAATCGATAAGCCCTGGAGGAGCACAACCACCTGTTTTTTCGGGTTTCTGTTTTGGAAGCAAGGGCGTATACCTCTCCAATCGCGCATACACAGGAAGCATGACGGGTAATTACAATGCATAATTTTAATCAAAGCGCAGCCTGAATCCAAACCGCAAAGGGACGAGCGTGTTTAATCACTGAGGGCGAGGATTCACAACCGGTCAATGCCTGTGCGGACGTCAATTAGACGTCAATTTATCCCGTATTTCCCTGAACAAATGTAAGCGAATATTCCTCTATGAACAGTACGCCAGCGCACATAAGTTCGGGTGTATTGACGTATTCGTGCTGTATTTGTATGGTCGATCTCCCGACTATCTGGTAATGCGGTTATGTGCGGTGGCATACAGCGAGTAAATGCAAATGCTGTATCGTAGTCGCGGCAAAGTACAGGCTAGTGGGCCATGGGCTAAATAACGCAGAGGAGGGGAAGTGATGACCAACGCAAACAGGCACCCAGGTAAGGAAGCGCCGCCGGGGGAAACGAATTGCAAGGAAACCGGTCTGGTGACAGAGGACGTAAAGCTTACCAAACCGGATTCCGCGCAGCAGGGGCACGAGAAGGCAGAGGGGCAACCTCTGCTTCCGCACGAACGGGATGAAACGACCGGCGCCGCGTCAACCGGTAATCCTAATGAGACCGCGCTTGGACGTGCCGTGATGGGGCAGGCGGCGGATGACATCGAGCGTGGCCTGGAGGATACCGATTGCAGGGGAATACCTTCCGATATTTTCGGCTCCGGCCACTGCTCGCTTCCTTCAACCGCTGAAAGCAAGGACCCCGGAAAAAAAGGCGGGGATAATCCTTCCGGCGACAAAGACAAAAAGGCCGGTAAATCCCCTTGAGTGGGCGATCGCATTAGCGTGAAAGGTTGCCGGCCGTATGTGCCGAGCCAGGCGATGGGGCTGGCATGTGCGGGCAGGGCGTGCTGCTACCGCCAGGAATTTTTCATTAATGAGGAGCGGTTGATGAAGAGAACTGAATTCACGAAAGCAGGTTTAGCCTTGACATTTCTCGCCGTATTTTCGACGTGCGGATTTGCTGAGAGCGATAACCCGAGCCCGAGCACATCGTTGCCGCCGACACGATCGCAAGGTCACGCAGAGTTTCTTTCAGGCGGTATCGGCGGGGATGAATCGGATGCTATAAAGAAGGCAGCAATTTCATGGCCACTCATGCTTGAACTGACACAGACAAGCACACCTCGCGCTGAATATATCAGTGATGTCCCGATAACCATTAGCGATGAATCGAGCAAGATTGTCCTGGATACGGTTGCGGAGGGTCCTTTCCTGCTGATAAAACTTCCCCCGGGAAAATATTCTCTGGTGGCCAGCTACCAGTCGATAAAGCTTTATCGCCAGCTGAATATTCAGAAAGGGCAGCACGAGAAGCTTACACTGATCTGGCCTGCCATTCCGTAATAGCTCGGGCCTGTCCATTTTCGGGTTTTGTCAGGCCTGCAGGCGCGACGGTTCTTCCGCTACAGCCTTCATTAGGTGCGAGACCGGTCCAACCGGTTATGAATATCCGTCGCCGCGAGAGCGGCATGCCCGACAGCCACACTGATCTGATTCAGTTCATCAACCACATCTCCCGCGGCGTATAAAGCAGGAACCGTCGTGCGCTGATGACGGTCCACAATCAGTTTTCCTTCTTTATTGCATCTGGCGCCTAATTTGGTTGCCAGCGCCGATCTCGGACTTTCGCCCAGCATGGGGTAGATGACGTCGAAATAAAGTTCTTTTCCGTCCGAGAGAGTAATCGTGGGCTTGGCCTCCCCGAGGACGCGAATATTTCGGGGGTTATCCTCAATCACTTCAATATGTGCCCGGCGAAGTTTTCTTCGCTCGGCCTCTTCCAGCGTCGCTTCAGAGAGAATCAAGGTCAGGGCGGGAGTATAACTGCGCAAGAACAAGGCGTGCTTTATCCCTTTTTGCGCCGAAGAGGATAGCACCGCAATCCTTTGATCCTTTGCTTCATAGGCGTCGCAAATAGGGCACAGGCGAATGACGCCGCGCTTGATGCCGGTTATCCAGTCAGGGATGTTGCGGATTCTATCCGCTGTGCCGGTCGCCAATAATACGGTCGCTGCATGCACCGCTGGAGAAGCTCCGTTGCTTTCGACGCTGCCCGCAGTAGTCGCTTCGAATGCGTTGCCAGTTCGCTTCAGGGCTGTAACCTCGCCCGTTTCGACACTCACATTGAAATGCTCTGCCTGTTTGCGCAACAGATGCAGCAGTTGCGTGCCGGATACCCCTTCAGGAAAACCTGGGCAATTATGACTGGCGGGAATGAGTGAGGCGCGGCTGAATCCGTTATCCACGATCATAATCGTGCGGCGAAACCGCGCTAGATAGATTGCAGCCGTCAAACCAGCGGGTCCTGCGCCAATGATCAGGCAATCGACCCTATCGATGGGGCTCAGGTTCATCGTGTTTCATCGTTTTAATCGCAAAGAATGGGGATGCATCTGAAAGGACGCCTACACAACGCGAGTTCTGCCGGCGACTGTACTCCTATTGTCTTTTCGCTTCCGTACGAAGCAACACATTAAGCGCAGCAGCCCGCTGACGGTATGTAAGCACATGGACACTTGCCAGCCAATGTCAGTAAGTCTAAGAAAAAAAATGTAATCCTGAATGCCGCCGGTTTCACCCTCAACTTCACGCTCAACTTGAAATGTTCTGCCTGCTCGCCGCGGTTGCAGCAGTTGCGCGCGGGGCAGCCTTTCAAAGCAGGCCGGGGCAACGATGACTGGTGGAAATGAGGATGTGGCTGAACCCGTTATCCATGGATCGCAATCGGGCGAAGAAATAGCTTCCCTATGTATGATGTCGCACGGAAGCCGCTGCGTGGAGAGATCAATATGGTCGTTAACGCAAAATCCCTCGATTACATTCAGGAGCAGATCTATGAAAGCACCCGATAAAACAGACAATTGTTCTACCGTCGGTGGTCCCGCCCATCAGGACGGCACGCCAGCGAATGATTTCACTGCCAAGCTTGCCGGCGCGCAGGAACTGGCTGCGGCGATGCCTTACAATACCAACAAGGCGCTCGAATACGGAGACGTTTCCGGCGTTCCGGAAAAAGGCCAGACGGTGGAGCCTGCCGATCCCGCTACAACGGGGAGCACGTTAACCGAAATGAATGGCTCCGATAAAACGGGCAGTGGCGATCCACAGCCCGGCTTCAACGCCGGCAATGAATCGCTCGATCGGGTGCGGGCCGATTCAAGCGGCCGGGTGTTGACGACCAACCTGGGTGTGCCTGTCGGCGACAATCAAAATTCCTTGAAAGCCGGCTATCGCGGTCCTGCTCTGCTGGAAGATTTCATTCTCCGGGAGAAGATCACGCATTTCGATCACGAGCGCATACCGGAACGCATCGTACATGCGCGGGGCTCGGGCGCACACGGATACTTTGAATGTTACGAGTCATTGGAAAGATATACCCGCGCTTCCCTGTTCTCGGCCGCCGGAAAGAAAACTCCCGTATTCGTGCGTTTTTCAACGGTATTTGGGGAACGCGGTTCGGCCGACACGGTGCGGGATGCACGGGGCTTCGCCGTAAAATTCTATACCGACGAAGGAAACTGGGATCTGGTGGGGAACAATATTCCCGTATTTTTTATCCAGGACGCAATGAAATTTCCTGACCTGGTGCACGCCTCCAAGCCTGAACCGCATTTCGCCATGCCGCAAGCTTCAACCGCGCACGATACCTTCTGGGACTTTGTTTCGCTTATGCCGGAATCGATGCACATGCTGATGTGGGCGATGTCGGATCGCGGGATACCGCGCAGCTTTCGCATGATGCAAGGTTTCGGCGTTCATACTTTCCGCCTGGTGGCAGCTGATGGCACATCAAATTTCGTGAAGTTTCATTGGCAACCGCTTGCCGGGACCCACTCGCTTGAATGGGACGAGGCAGTTAAAATCTCTGGGGCCGATCCCGATTTCCACCGCCGCGACCTGTGGGAAGCGATCGAGTGCGGAGCCTACCCGGAATATGAGCTTGGCATGCAAATTTTTACTGAAGCGCAAGCCGCCGAATTCAGCTTCGATGTGCTGGACGCGACGAAAATAGTCCCGGAAGAGCTCGTGCCGGTTATGCCCGTCGGCAAAATGACACTCAACCGGAACCCGGATAATTTCTTTGCTGAAACAGAGCAGGTTGCCTTTTGCGCGGCGCATATCGTGCCTGGGCTGGATTTCAGTAGCGACCCGCTGCTGGCAGGCCGCATTCACTCTTACGTCGATACCCAGATATCGCGCCTGGGCGGGCCGAATTTCCACGAAATACCCATCAATTCTCCGGTGGCGCAAGCGCATAACAACCAGCGGGATGGAATGCATCGTCAGACTATCAATCGAGGCCGTGTTGCCTATGAGCCGAATTCGCTGGGAGGAGGGTGCCCATTCCAGGCCGGCGCAGCCGGCTTCACCTCATTTCGCGAACCGGTGGAGGGGGATAAAGTGCGTGGGAAGCCGGAGCGGTTCGCCGATCACTATACCCAGGCAACATTATTCTGGAACAGCCAGGCCCCCATCGAAAAAGCCCATATCATCAACGCATTTCGTTTCGAGCTGACGCGGGTGCAAACACCCGCGATACGGGAACGGATGGTTTCGCTGCTCGTCAATGTTGCAGAAGATCTGGCGGAAAGTGTCGCCGATGGACTTGGCATGCGTGTTCCGCCTGCTCAACCGAGGGCAACGCAAAATCCACCTGTGCCGGAAGTGATGTCATCGCCCGCACTTTCGCTTTTTGCCCGGCCGGGCGAGAGTAGTATCCGCACACGCAGAATCGCAATTCTGGTCGCGGATGGGGTAGATGGAAAGTCCGCAGCGGCGTTATACGCCGGGCTCTCGAGCGAGCAGGCCGTGCCGCGTTTTGTGGGTGCCCGCCTCGGCGCCGTACAAGCCGTCGATAGTGATGCGATCGAAGTCGACGCCACCTTTGAAACAATGCCATCTGTTCTTTTTGATGCCCTTGTAGTGCCCGGTTTCCGCGAAGGTAGCAAGGTTCTGGCGCATTCAGCGGAGGCTGCCCAATTCATCAAGGACCAGTATCGCCACTGCAAGCCCATCCTGGTACTGGGAAATGGCAGGAGCATGATCGAAAGCGCAGGTGTAAAATTGACGCTCCCTTCCGGCGAGCTCGATCCTGGAATACTTTATTTTCAGGATGGCAACCTTGACGATATCCTGCCGCAGTTCATTGAAGCGATTGCCGCGCACCGCCATTTTGAAAGGGAAATCGAGCCGCCTCTGTCAACGTAACTCGGTGAACGTAACTTTATCAATGTAACTCAGTCCATGTAATGAACCCGCAGTTACGGGCGGCCGGTGCGCCGGCCTGCCCGTTGCGTATCAAGGATGGAATAATTCTTTAGCGGATGAAAAAGATGTAACTTCACTTCCGCGATGCTGCGGGACGGCAACAAAGTGTATGCGCCGGCGATTTTACAGCGCGTACCTGGGACCGTTCCGGACGCTCTGCTTTGTCTTGTCGGGCTGCCTCGCCAGCCGCGGCACAAGCATCTCCCTCATCTGTACACGGTGTCTTTGCCCATGTTCTTCCAAATGAATTCAGTTGCCACCTTGCTGGTGGCGCTCGTTTTATCGTTGGTTAGCCCCTTCTTCAACACGGTACTCGCGAATGAACAGGTTCCTCAACCCACCGAGCCCGCACAACTCGCCCCAGCACAACCAGCGCCAGCACAGCTGACCCCGGCACAAGCGAAACGTACGCTTGCCATTCTTCAGGATGACAGGAAACGAGCAGAGCTCGAAGAAACCCTGAGCGCAATAGCCCAAGCCACAGGCGGAGTACCGCTCGATGTCACCATGCCCGCTGCAACTGCTACGCCTGTAGAGCCTGCCGAACCGGCGGTAGAAAAAAAAGCACTGCCTATAGAACTGGCGAAAGGCGGCCTGATTGCCCAGGTGTTTGACCTGTTGGCAAAACGCGTGGATGCCGTTGTTGATCAACTGCGATCCACTACGCGCATGCTGTTTCAGATCAGGACCGTGGGCGACTGGTGGGAGTATAACCTGGGTGTACCGGAGCGCCGCGCGGTGGTGCTCGATGCGCTGGCGGAAACAGCCCTTACACTGGCTGGAGCGCTTCTCGCGTTTTGGCTGCTGGCGTTCGCGCTCCGTCGCCCTCGCAAGCTGGTCGAGGATCGCGCGGCTGCCCGTCAGGCCTTCAGGCAGCCGGCCGTTGCACAACCGAAAGGGGAAGCGGTCCCTGGTCCGGCTTCCCCGAGTGAACAAACTGTTGAGTCCAAGCAAAAGGTCCCCGCCGCTGATCGACACTGGAGCCTTCTGCGCCGCCTGCCGTTTGCAGTCGCGCACTGGGTACTGGAATTGCTTCCGCTGGCTGCTTTTGTTGCTGTCTCCATCGTATTGCTCAATGCGTTCGGGGGCCGGTCCACTCCGTTTTACAGTGCTACAATCTTGATAGTCGGCGCGTTCGCCACTACGCGAATTGCGTTGAGCGTGGTTCATCTCATGGCCTCACCGCTCGGGCAGCGCCTTCGGCTCATGCACATCAGCGATGGCGCAGCGGATTTCCTCAATCGCTGGCTGCGGCGAATTGTCGTGGTCGCGGTATTTGGCACCGCCATTGCCGATATCGCCCTGCAAACGGGCGCCACCTCCGATACGCATCTTGCGCTTTCCCGGTTGGTCGGCCTGGCTGTTCATGTGATGTTGCTGATCATGGTTTTCCGCAGCCGCAAAGCCACGGCGGCTGCTATCCGTGGTACCGCTTCAGATAACCAGGACTTGTTAGGAATTCGCGGGATGCTGGCAGATAGCTGGTCGTTTGTCGCGACATTCGTTATCGTCGCCATGTGGTTACTATGGTCGGCAGGGGCGGAGAACGGTTTTCAGCACGTGCTTCAAGTCTTTGCCTGGTCCGCGGCGGTAATCGTTTGCGCGAGTCTGGTGTCAATTTTTGTTCTGGGCGCGATTGACCGCGCATTCATCGAAAATATAGAAAACAAACGGGCGCAGCTGGGCCAATCCGACCAGCCTGCGGTTACGCTGCCCGAGTCCGCCGCAAAAAACACTTACCACCTGCTGGTGTATCGCGCGGTCTCCACGTTGATCGGCATCGTCGCGTTCATTGCGTTGTTGCAAGTGTGGGGCGTGGATACCCTTTCCTGGTTTGAAAGCGGGTCAGTAGGGCGCCGCCTTGCTTCTGCTGTCGCCACAATCGCCGTTACCTGCATGATGGCGTTCATGGCTTGGGAAGCGCTCAACAGAGCGATGAGCCAGCGCATCGACCAGTGGACGGAGGTTGGGGATGCTGCGCGGGCCGCACGTCTTCGCACTTTAGTGCCCATGTTGCGGGCCACCGTGTTCTTTATCATTGGGCTGATCGTGCTGCTCGCAGCGCTAAACCAGCTGGGCATTACCATTGCGCCGCTGTTGGCGGGCGCCAGCATTATCGGTGTCGCGTTGGGCTTCGGCTCCCAGAAGCTGGTGCAGGATTTCATTACCGGCCTCTTCCTTCTGATGGAAAACGCCATTCAGGTTGGCGACTTCATCACGGTGGCGGATGTGTCGGGGTCGGTCGAGCACCTGTCGATACGTACCGTGCGTCTACGTGCTTCCGATGGCGCGTTGCATGTGGTGCCGTTCAGCTCCGTTTCAACCGTCACAAATGTCAATCGCGGCATTGGCAACGCCTCCGTCAGAGTCAGCGTAACGCCCGACTCGGATGTAGACAAGGTTCTTGAGGCGATCACGAGCGTGGGCGAAGAGATGCGGGCCAATCCAAGATTCAAGGATCTGATCCTCTCGGATGTGGATATCTGGGGGGTGGATCAGGTCGATGGCTCAATGATTACAATCCTTGGGCAAATACGCACGCTGGATAGAGGCCGGTGGCCAGTGCAGCGCGGCTTTAACCGGCTCATCCTGCAGCGCTTCCGCGAATGGGGCATTCAGTTTGCCAATCCCCAGAAAAGGCAAGTGGTGGCGCAATTGCCCGGATCTTCCCCAACACATCCGCCGGAAGCCGAGGCAGGGACCGGCACGGCCGTTATTGCAGCGCATCAGGGCGAAGAGTCCAAAAACTAGGTGAAGGAGGCTACAACCGGCATGGCTTGCCGCACCATACTACAGGCCCAGCCCGAGCCGGTAATATTCCTATCTCTATAAATTGCTTTCACTATTGGCAGGCTGTCATTCCGGCATATGTGCGCGGCCGAACAGCAGTTTCACGGCTTCCGTGTAGCATGGCCCAAAGGCAACCATGATCTTATCTTACGAGCCAATTATCAGTAATCAAATCAGGTGTGATCAATATGAGAAAAAAACAGGAATCGCAAGGCTTTCTCAAACGCGCAGTGACCTCAGGAACCATAAGTGGATTGGCAACCGCGACCGCTGCACTAGTGGAAGGAAAGCGTGAAACGGGCTCATATTACGCGCCCCTGAACGCGACGAGTCATATCTTATGGGGAGATGAAGCGGCGCTTCAGGATAGCCCTTCACTAAAATATACGCTTACCGGTTTTTTGCTGAACCATGCTTCGGCAATATTCTGGGCATTGTTTTATGAAAAGTTATTTGGCCGACGCTTTGCAGAGCATGGCCGCGCCCGCGCCTGCAGCCGCACCGCGCCGGCACCGTTGGCGGAACCCATCCTCGGGGCAGCGGCAATAACAACGGCCGCCTATGTAATCGATTATCACCTTATCCCTAACCGTTTCACGCCGGGGTTCGAAAAACGCCTTTCCCCAAAATCACTGGCTATTATTTTTGTCACACTCGCCATAGGGCTCGCTGCGCGTGACCTGATCGCTAGTCACCAGCATGGTATGGACTTTTGGGCTGATGGCGTTAAGGCGGGCTGATCTCGGAAATTTTTTGCCGAATTCTTTCGTGTGGCGCCTCGGCCATTCGCCCAGCATGGAACAGCCGGAATTACCGGAAACGGGTTTGCCAATTCCACTGATACCACCGTATACCGCAAAGCCGAAACCAAAGGCTTTCGTGAACAGCAAACGCCAGCCATGCCGATCTGCCGCCGCATATTCAGGAATGAGTCGTTTGTTCCATCATGGTAGCAGCGAAATACGAAGTGCCGGCAAACATTGCCCTGGCGGTGGTGGAGAAGGAAAGCGGCATGGCAGTGGGTACGCAACTCGAACGAGACCTGCGATGTAGGCCCGATGCGATTCAATACCGCGTATCTTTCCGATCGGGCAAAGTATGGCATTACCGCAATCCATGTCGCGCAAGCCGGGTGCTATGCATTGATCTGGCCACATGAGTTGGAATATGGCTCGTGTGGCTTCAAATATGTTGAATTCGAGCCATCAACAGGTGTTACCACAAGCGACTACCCGCCCTTGGCGACTCAGCCGGCAGCGACTTCAAATCACCTAATCCGTAGTCCACCAGCCCTTGAAAAGACCGATACATGAGCGCATGCCACCTTTAACAAATTGGACTGTCCGGATTGCCATATCGCTTGATAGCTTCCCGGTAAAGTTGCGCAACGTTATTTATGCCCAGTTTCCAATAAATATTGTGACGGTGGGTTTTGACAGTAGCCAGAGCGATTCCCAGCTTTTGACTGATTTCCTCGTTTGTCATCCATTGTGCAAAAAGCCTCAAAACCGACTTCTCACTTTCCGTCAGCCTCATGTACGGAGGCGGCTCTACACCTTCCGGGAGATTTGGATCGATAAAATTTCTTCCCGCCATCACAGTTCCAACTGCCTGCTCCATTACCGATAGATCCGTGCCTTTCAATAAATAGCCGCCTGCACCGGCATCCATTGCCTCCCATAAGTGTTCCATTTTTTTGCTTGCGCTATATATGAGGATAACCAAATCCGAATAACATCTACTGAATTCTTCAGTCAGATCGATGCCATTTTCCTTCCCATCCTCGATATAGATATCCATTATCGCAAGATCAGGTTTGCTGCTTTTTGCAGTTAGCCTTGCTTCTTCCACTGTCTGAGCGACAGCCACTACCTCAAATCCCTGCATCATGCTCAGGTAATCGCGCAATGCTCCAACTATTGCAGGATGATTGTCCACGATCAGGACTCTAACGGGCTTTGTATCGGCCATGGCAAGTTGTGATCCTTAAGAAATGGGGTATATGGCTAGTACGTTTGTACCGCTGGTTGATGATTTAATGTCAAGACTTCCTCCTACGGATTCAACACGTTTTCTCATGCTCGATAAGCCCATATGACTGCTAGAGCTGTTGTTGACGAGCGTTGTGTCAAAGCCACAGCCATCGTCGGAGATGGCAAGCTTTACATAATGCTCCGCTCCTTCCAGACGAACCGAGGCTTTTTTTGCACCCGAATGCTTATCTATATTATGTAATGCTTCATTTGCAACCAGAAATAGCACCTCCTCAACTCTCTCATTCAGGTTCTTTACCTCCCCTGTAACGTGAATGTCAATCGGTATCATGTCGGCGGTCCTATGGCTGACATGCCTAAATAGCTCGTTTGCCAACCCGACTTGGGGATTGACGATACCAATGTCATCTATTATCTGGCGGAGCCTCACAAAAGTATCTGTCAATAGTTCCTTTGCTAATTCAAGATTAATCCTTGCTGAATCTGTTTTTCTATCGATTCCAGATAATTGCCTGATCGCGATTTCTATTCTGGCTTTGATGGCAGCCAGCATAGACTGAATACCATCGTGCAAATTTTTCCGAATTCTCTCGCGTTCCTCATCTCTTGCAATTATTATCCGCTCCCTCTGTACTTCAAGCTCTGCGTTTGCCTCGCGGAGCCTGTCGTCGGCTGCTGTACGCTCCTTGATGTTCAGCATTAAACCCAGGAATATTGCGGCCACTCCCAGAAATGAAATCACGGCGATCCAAAGCATTGTGTTGGCGATATTTCGGGACACTTGCGTATTAATCTCTTCCAGAGCGACATCGACATCATCCAGGTAAATACCCGCACCCAACACCCATTCCCATTTTGGAAGAGCAATAACATAAGCAAGCTTTGGAACAGTTTTTTTTGTGGAAGGCTTTTCCATCATGTACTCGACAAAACCGCCGCCTTCATGTGCAAGATCTATTAGCTTTTGAATAATAAGTGTCCCATTGGCGTCCCTGCGATCCAGCTGAATTTTTCCTTCCCTCTCCTGTTGATTGGGCTGTACAAGAATCTTTCCATGGAAATCATTAACAAAAAAATACCCATCATTACCAAACTCCAACCTTCTCAGTATGTCTTTTACTTTCTCTATCTTGGAGTCATCCATATCGTCTGAATCATAGAACGGAGCGATGGCTTGCTCCGCCAACGTGACATAATTCTTCAACTCGGCTTTTTTGCTGGCCCGATAGATGGGCTCAATGGCTTCGCGCTGCTGCTTCATTAATGAAACAGCTTGAAAATGGATAGTTAATGCAATCGCTGAAAGTGCCAGCAGTAGTGGCAGGATGGCGAAGAGGATAATTTTTATTCTTAATTGCATGGTTTGCGCAATGTATCGTTAATTCCAAATATCTGCATACGCAGAATTACCTACGCCAACTTACCTACGCCACATTATGTAAGTAAGTTGGCGCTCGTCCCGTTTTAACCAAAAAGTTATGCTTTAAATAGTGTTGACGCAGGAATCAATGATTCCTCCCAATTCTTGGAGTCATCCATATCGTCTGAATCATAGAATGGAGCGATGGCTTGCTCCGCCAACGTGACATAGTTCTTCAACTCGGCTTTTTTGCTGGCCCGATAGATGGGCTCAATGGCTTCGCGCTGCTGCTTCATTAATGAAACAGCTTGAAAATGGATAGTTAATGCAATCGCTGAAAGTGCCAGCAGTAGTGGCAGGATGGCGAAGAGGATAATTTTTATTCTTAATTGCATGGTTTGCGCAATGTATCGTTAATTCCAAATATCTGCATACGCAGAATTACCTACACCACATTATGTAAGTAAGTTGGCGCTCGTCCGGTTCTAACCAAAAAGTTATTCTTTAAATAGTGTTGACGGAGGGATCAATGAATCCTCCCGATGCCCGGCACATCCTTGACTTGGAGATGACGCGTGGAAATCCCCCCAACGATGCCAAACCCTCGGCGAAAAGCAGAAAAGAAAACCCCCCAATGGGTGCATATTCTAATTGCGATGATGCTGGGTATTGGTACGGGTTATATGATTTTTGAAAATTACCCTGCTGACGAAGCAACGCAAATTGCGGGTTATATTTCTCTGATATCAGATATTTTTCTGCGCCTCATAAAGATGCTGATTGGCCCCTTGGTATTTTCGACGCTGGTCGTGGGAATTGCTCACATGGGAGATGCAAAATCGGTGGGGCGGGTATTCTTCAAGGCTTTTGGATGGTTTGTAATTGCCTCCGTGATATCCCTGTCGCTGGGAACGTTGATGGCTAATCTATTGCAGCCTGGCCTGAACCTTGGATTAACTCTGCCCCCCCTCGACGCTACCGCCAATCTGAAAACCTCATCATTTACGTTAAAGGATTTTGTTGTCCACCTGGTGCCAAAGTCATTTGCGGAGGCATTGGCAAATAACGAGATTCTACAGATTGTCGTATTTTCGATGTTCTTCGGTGTAGCGTTGGCCGCTCTGGGGGATGTAGGCAAAACTCTGACAAGAATAATGAATGAGCTGGTCCACGTGATGCTGAAAATCACAGCCTACGTAATGCTGTTGGCACCAGCAGCAGTATTTGCAGCGATTGCGGCCACCATAGCAACCAGTGGTCTGGGTATTTTGTCGAAATTTGCTGTTTTCATGGGTGGATTCTATCTTGCGCTTCTAATCTTGTGGTGTTTGCTGGTGTTGGCTGGTTTCATTTTTCTGGGACGGCGCATATTCAAATTGCTGACGTTGATCAGGGAGGCGTTTCTACTGTCTTTTGCAACAGCGAGTTCCGAAGCGGCTTATCCAAAAATCCTCGATGCCCTCGATCGCTTTGGCGTCAAGCGCAAAATCTCCAGTTTTGTCATGCCGATGGGCTACTCATTCAATCTGGATGGCTCGATGATGTATTGCACATTTGCAATACTGTTTATTGCTCAGGCGTATGACATCTCGTTATCAATTGCCACTCAGCTAACGATGATGGCAATCCTGATGATGACGTCCAAAGGAATGGCGGGCGTACCGCGTGCATCACTGGTGGTCATTGCCGCGTCGCTGGATCACTTCAATATTCCTGAGGCAGGCCTGCTGTTGATTCTGGGTGTCGATGCCTTCCTGGATATGGGGCGTTCGGCGACTAATGCCGTGGGTAATTCGATTGCCGCTGCTGTGGTCGCAAAATGGGAAGGTGAGTTGCTATCCGAAGCTGATGCAATTGCGAACGCAAGGATGCTCGATGCAGAACTCGCCTTGACGCTTGATCCGACCCACAAGGACTGATTTGACCGGCTTCGCAATATGCAATTCAGTCGATCAGTGGCAACAGATTCTGACTAAGTCATCGACAGGGAATCAGTGCGACAGCAGCATGATCAGATAGTCAGGTACACCGCAGCACTACGCTTGGACACGGCCGAGACCGAACCAAGCGAAGTTGCAAAGATAAAGAAGGAGTCGGGACAAGTTTTCCTATTTTAAGACGCTCAAATTCATTTTCATATACGCAACAATAGGTACGCAAAATTACCCCCTTGTGCTAGTTGCCGGATAATTTTAAGGTAATCTCGAAGTCTGAATGCGCATGCCAGGCCAGCTCTATAGAAACGTATTCGCATATACGAAAACAGAAAAGGTGCAGACAGATGATAAGCAGGAATCTTGTCTTTAATCGGCATGCGGAGGGTTTTCTCAGGATGCGCTATATTTGAACCCAAGAAGATGTATGAAGGGGACATAAAAGATAAAAAGATACTGGAATAATTATTGGACAGATGACCAGGTCACCATTAACCCAGCCTGTCACCCCGAATCACCTTCAACTTTTACTCTCTCGCAACCTTTCCATGAGCCATCTTTCCATGAGCCATAACATGACACCCATTAAAAATCTGGTAATTCTTTTTCTCCTGTTTTTTGGATTCAATGCTGTTGCAGGCGCGCAGTCAAGCGAATGGGAAGCGCTCAGTAGCGAAGCAACGTTGCTTTATCAGAAAGGCCAGTACGACAAGGCGGCAGTAGTTGCTAAAAAAGCACTTGCGGCGGCTGAGAAAACGTTCGGATCCAATCATCCCAATATGGCTTTGAGCCTGAACAACCTCGGGCTTTTTTATCGAGTCCAAGGGCAATACGCGCAGGCCGAACCGCTCTATAGGCGATCACTGGCGATCAGGGAGAAAACGTTCGGGCCCGATCATCCCGATGTGGCCCAAAGCCTGAACAATTTAGCTGGGCTGTATAACGCCCAGGGGCAATACGCGCAGGCTGAACTGCTCTATAAGCGGTCACTGGCGATCTGGGAGAAAACACTCGGGCCCGATCATCCCGATGTGGCAAACGGCCTGAATAACCTCGGGTTGCTGTACCGAACCCAAGGGGAAATTACACAGGCCGAGCCGCTCTATAAGCGATCACTGGCGATCTGGGAGAAAACACTAGGAGCCGATCATCCAAAGGTGGCCTTTAGCCTGAACAATCTTGCAGGATTGTATCAATTCAAGGGGCAATACGCGCAGGCCGAGCTGCTCTTTAAGAGATCGCTGGCAATCAAAGAGAAAGTTTTCGGACCCGATCATCCCGATGTGGCCTTAAGCCTCAACAACCTCGCTTCGCCGTATATCGCCCAGAGGCAATACACTCAGGCCGAGCCGCTCTATAAACGGTCACTGGCGATCAGGGAGAAGGCACTTGGACCTGATCATCCCGATGTGGCCCAAAGCCTGAATAATCTCGCGGAACTGTATCGAGTCCAAGGTCAATACACTCAGGCCGAGCCGCTCTATAAGCGGTCACTGGCGATCAGGGAGAAGGCACTTGGACCCGATCATCCCGATGTGGCAAACAGCCTGAACAATATCGCGTTGCTGTATCACTCCCAAGGGCAGTATGCGCACGCCGAACCGCTCTTAAAGCGATCGCTGGCGATCTTTGAGAAAGCATTCGGACCCGATCATCCTGATGTGGCAAACAGCCTGAGCAATCTCGCGGGATTCTATCGAACAACAAACCGAGTTAGCGAAGCTGAAGCGCTGGAGCAACGGGTAGCAAGTATTCAGGCAGCCAGGCAGTAAGCAACTCCAGACGGAAAGGTGAAACGGTGCTGCCAAAGTTCAATCCACGTGGAAATAATGGAGGAAAGGGGAAATGAAATCGTTTATTCAGGCACTGAAAAAATATGCAGTATTTGATGGAAGAGCGCGACGAAGGGAATTCTGGATGTTCACCCTTTTCACCGTAATCCTTGGATTTGCCATTGGTCTCATGGCCAGCTTTATTGAAGTCCTTGGGATCGGAAAAGATTTATTTGAACCTGTACACATTACTTATGGTGCCGTCATGTTTGTTCCTGGCGTCGCTGTTGGTGTTCGTAGAATGCATGACATCGGACGAAGCGGTTGGTGGCTTCTTATCCCTCTAGTTAGCCTTGTGTTTCTATGCTTGCATAGCCAACTGGGCGAAAACAAATATGGATCAAACCCCAAAGATGATCTAGCTGGTATTCAACCGAACCTGGGTGAAGTTTAGAAGATGGGTAGTTCCAGGTTGAGCATCAAGTTCCACTATGCAATAGCTACAAATGTCTCTACAATTCCGCCGCGAACGGGCAAAGCTCTAGCTCATCAATTCGTAGATCTAATTTCGTAACCTGTATTTTGAAGGCCGCTAATAAGAGGTCGCCGTCAACCTAGGATTTGGAGAACAGAAGCAGTGATAAAAAAAATATTGGTGATAGTAATTTCTAGCGTTTTGCTTTTTAGCTCGGGTTGCTCTGTTTTCATGGCTGCAAAGCAACCGGACAAGAAGAACGTTGAGTTGTTTAAACTCGGCACCCCACGAAGCATGCTGCTAGGCGAGTTCGGCCCACCGGTCCATAGCGAGTTAAGAAACAGCAAGAAATTTGAAATTTTCAAGTTCGTTCAAGGCTACAGCACTGGGGCAAAAGCTGGCAGAGCATTGTTCCATGGGGCAGCAGATGTAATGACTTTGGGCTTGTGGGAGGTCGTTGGTACACCCGCCGAGGCTGTTTTTAGCGGCGATGAGATGGCATTCGAGGTCTCCTACGATCAGGATAATAGGATCGAGCAGGTGACTGCGTTAAAGAAATAGCCAGAGCTTTTAGTGGGCTGGCTTTTCATTTTGACCCTTAAATAAATCCGAATTTCAGCCCTTAATTCAACCCATATTTGTAGGAGAAATAATTGAAAATCTCACTCTTCACTGTTTTATTAGTCGTGTTTATATCAGGCTGTTCTACATACTCAACAATTCGTTATTCAATCGCGCCTGACAATGTGGTTGCTCTAAGGTCCCTAGATGGAAAAGTAGTAAACGTTGCATCCTTTAGTGCAACGAATCCAGATCAGAAAGAGATAATGTGCCGAGGCGTAGGTCCGATAAAGACCCCTGATAATGAAACATTTGCTGAGTTTATTCGGAAAGCGTTGCTGGACGAATTACGGATGGCGAACGTATTTTCCGCCGCAGCTCCTGTAACCCTCACAGGCAACCTCAATTCAATAGACTTCTCCTCTATGAATGGAACATGGAATCTATCACTCACAGTCAATTCGTCTAACGGTAAATCCATGTTTGTGTCTGAGAGCTATCCCTACACATCAAGTTACTATGGTGAAACGGCGTGTAATCAAACTGCTCAAGCATTAATGCCCGCAGTGCAGAATTTAGTTGGACAGATTGTCCGCTCTACAGAATTCGGTAGTCTGATTACTCCTTAGATCTCTTCTTTACAAAAAAATTGAGACCGTACCAACACGTCACATAATAATTGCATGAGGTTGTCCTTTTGCAATACCCAATGGCAGCGTCGGCCATGCGGCCCACGCTGTTCCTTTCTGTCCTAAGAATTTTTTAAGAAGGCTTAGGCGGACGAGGGGCTGAGTGTCGTCGAGAATTGGAACAGCGCCAACGGTTTCGTGTTCTTCGGCAAGGCGGCGAGATCGCTACCAACTGGGTTGATGAGCAGAAAGTTTCTGTCCGGGCTTTGAACCTGCTACAAGCGTCTTTGGTCTACGTGAACACTTGCATGCTGCAAACTGTTCTGGTTGAGCCGAAAATGGGTCGCCCGGATGACGCCGTACGATTATCTACAGCCACGTCAATCCCTATGGTCGCTTCGATCTCAATCAAATAGTCGGATCGGTTTATTTGAACAACACCTTGAGTATTTTAAGTGGAATCTCTGCTGATACGCCGCAATGCTTCCTCCAAATACGTCCACGGCCCGTTCGCTCAACTGCCGTTTCCATTCGGTAATCTGGTTGGGGTAAACTTCAAACCGCTGTGCTAGTTCGGCCAGCGTCTTATCACCGACCAGCGCCGCCAGTGCTACTTTGACTTTGAATACCGCTGAATGTGTCCGTCTCGCTCTTTTTGCCATTTTTCGCTCCATATCAAAGCCCCGCAGGGGCCACCTACAAAAGGTAGCAGATTTTCCACTTATAGACTTATTCTGATTCTTTGGACCACTTCTCATTTGAAGAATACCTTAACGATCCAAGGAATATGAGTGAGGAATATGAAAAAATGTGGAGGGCGTCGTTTCGTTATTGATGGAAAACCTGTAGGATTTTTCCGGTGGCAGGAAAGTTGACCGGCTTAACGCATGCTGGTTTTAGAATATTGCCGCCTAAGTCACTAATTGTTGCTGAAGTCGTTGCTAATGTCGTGGAAGCCATATGACAATGGATCACTTATCAAGATAAAACGAGAGGATCAATATGAAATTGGAATCGCTGGCATTGCACTATGGGTATGAATCCGAAGCGACGACGAAAGCGGCGGCGGTTCCCATATATCAGACAACTTCCTACACCTTCGACAATACCCAGCACGGCGCCGACCTGTTCGACCTGAAGGTGGCGGGGAATATTTATACGCGCATCATGAACCCCACCACCGATGTGCTGGAAAAGCGCATCGCGGAGATGGAGGGCGGGGTCGGCGCGCTAGCCGTGGCTTCCGGCATGGCGGCGATCACTTATGCCATCCAGTGCATTACGAGCGCTGGCGACAATATCATCAGCACTGCCCAGCTCTATGGCGGCACTTACAACTTGTTTGCCCACACGTTTCCGCGGCAAGGCATAGAGGTGCGCATGGTCTCGCATGATGACTATGGCGCGGTGGAGAAACAGATAGATGACCATACCAGGGCGATTTTTTGCGAATCCATCGGGAATCCCGCCGGTAATGTCGTCGATATTGAAAAATTGGCTGATATCGCGCACAAGCATGGCTTACCGCTCATTGTGGACAGCACCGTTTCCACGCCTTACTTATGCCAGCCTTTCAAGTTTGGCGGCGATATCGTCGTACACTCGCTCACGAAATACATCGGTGGCCATGGCACGACGGTGGGCGGCGCGATAGTCGATTCAGGGAAGTTCGACTGGGTGGAACACAAAGCGCGTTTTCCGCTTTTGAACGAGCCCGACTCGTCCTATCACGGGGTCGTGTATACCGAGGCTTTTGAGAACGCAGCGTATATCGGCCGGTGCCGGGTTGTGCCGCTACGCAACACCGGTGCGGCACTGTCGCCGCATAGCGCTTTTCTGCTACTGCAAGGGCTGGAAACGCTGGGCCTGAGAATGGATCGGCACTGCGAAAACGCATTGAAGGTCGCGCAATTCCTGGAGCAGCATCCAAAAGTGGAGTGGGTCAACTACGCGGCATTGCCAAGCAACCGGTATCATGACCTGTGCAATCGGTTAAGCAAGGGAAAAGCGTCCGGCCTGCTGAGCTTCGGGATCAGGGGCGGGGCTGCCGCCGGTGCGCAGTTCATCGATGCGCTGAAGATGATTTTGCGCCTGGTCAATATCGGCGATGCAAAATCGCTTGCTTGCCACCCCGCATCCACCACCCATCGCCAGCTAAATCCGGAAGAATTGAAAGGGGCCGGGGTTTCGGAAGGCCTGGTCAGAATATCCGTGGGTATCGAGCACATCGAGGACATCATCGCGGATATATCCCAGGCGCTGGATGCAGCGGATTGAAACGCTTGGGCACTCGCTTGTAGCTCTCGTGGATCCATGGAGGCTGACGATGAAGAAAACCGGTTTTGCGGAAGATGTTCGCTTCAAGATGCGGGCGCTCGTGGTTGCGCTCTTGATAGTTGGGACGCCATCGGCTGAAGCCCAAGAGGCATCGTTGGAAGCGCAAATTCGCGAACGCTCGGCGGCAGTCGAAAAGCAACTGATCGATTGGCGTCGCGACATTCACCAGCACCCGGAACTTGGAGACCAGGAGCAGCGCACATCCCGACTTGTCGCAGAGCACCTGAAGCGTCTGGGTCTGGATGTCCGGACCGGAGTGGGCAGAACAGGCGTCGTCGGCATTCTGAAGGGCGCAAAACCGGGACCGGTCGTAGGACTGCGCGCCGACATGGATGCACTGCCTGTCACGGAGCCTGAGGGACTGCCTTTCGCCTCCAGGGCGAGGGCAGCTTATCACGGCGACGAGGTGGGGGTAATGCATGCGTGCGGCCACGATGCACACACGGCGATGCTGATGGCGACAGCCCAGGTCCTTGCAGGCATGAAGGAGCAATTGCCGGGAACGGTGATGTTCATTTTTCAGCCGGCCGAGGAAGGCTCCAGCATCGTCATGCCCGGCGAAGGCAAAAGCTGGGGGGCAAAGCTGATGCTGGAGGAGGGACTCTTCAAGAACGTTAAGCCGGATGCCGTCTTTGCGGTTCACGTCATGCCGGGGCCATCTGGCGAGATCAGTTGGCGCACGGGCGCGACCACAGCAAGTGGCGACATGCTCAAGATCAGCGTCCACGGCCGTCAGGGCCACGGTGGCATGCCGTGGAATACGATTGATCCGATCGTCACGTCAGGGCAAGTGCTTGCAGGTTTGCAGACCGTCGTCAGTCGGCGAGCGAATCTGGCATTGTCTCCTGCAATCGTAACGATCGGCATGATCAAAGGCGGGAGCGGGCCGAACATCATCCCGGATCGCGTCGACATGTCAGGCACTATCCGGGCCTACGATCAAAGCGTTCGCGACCAGGTCGGCCGGGATGTGAAGCTGAGCGCCGAGCACATTGCCGAGAGCGCCGGAGCGAAGGCTGAGGTTGCGGTCATACCCATCTACGCAACCACGGTCAACGACACTGCGTTGGCTGCAAAGATGGAGCCGATCATTCGCAAGGCTGCCGACGGCAAGGTCGCCGTTGCGCGGTTGACCGGGGCATCCGAAGATTTCTCCTATCTGGCGCAAGAGGCTCCTGGCTTGTATCTGTTTCTGGGCATCACGCCCGAAGGCCAGGATCCTTTAAAGGCGGCGCCAAACCACAGTCCGAATTTCTTCGTCGATGAGCGGGCGCTCGTGGTTGGTACGCGGACCATGGCACTGATGACGGCCGCCTTTTTGACGGGCCAGGTTGTGGACGTTTCGAAGTAACCGAGACCCGGGCTGCCTGACCGCGTTGGCTTATTTCCCGCTTTCCAGCGGCATATCTCCCGTATTGACCGCTTTGCGAAAAATACTCATTTGTGGCGGAGCGGTGAGATCGGTGCGGGTAAACGATACAAAAAGCAGCAACGTATGATTGTTGTAATAGGTCTCGGCAAGGAACACGGGCGTGGACTGGACAAATTGCTCTGACGGCAGCTTGAAGATATCCAGGTAGAACTTTACATATCCGGTCTGAAATTGAGCGACGAGGTTGCTTTTTGGGTAGTGGAGCAGCCTGCCGCCAGTCCGATAAAGGCAGCACTCAAGGCGATGTTCTTCAACAGACTGAACATTCGTTCCTCAGCTTCTCCGACGTGGCTCTCATGTGACATCGCGCGCCAGCCGGATACCTGAAAACTGCCAGCACGTGCTCGCCGGTAAGAAGTTGCGGAAGCTTGCGCGAATCCGCTCCTTCGGAATTGCACAGGAGCCTCCACGCAGCACGTACTGGTTCACCATCGATCTGCTGTTGTATTCGCCCACCGCCTCATCCCATACCTGCGACATGGGTTCATTGGCATTCGCTTTTGCCGGGTTGTAGCCGGGGTAGGGCGAATAGCTCGACTGCGTCCATTCCCACGCATCGCCATAAAGCTGGGCAAGCTCCCCACTATCAGCCGCATCAGCGATGGTACCCGCAGAGCAAGGATGAAAACGGTTGTTATCGGCAAAACACCCCTCTATTTTCTGTTGCGAGGCGGCATTCTCCCACTCGGCTTCGCCAGGTAGCCGCGCATCGGACCATCGTGCGAAGGCGTCTGCCTCGTACAGTGAGATGTGGATGACAGGTAAATTCAGATCCAGCGGTAGCGGGCCGCTGAGCGTGAATTCGTCCCATCCGTCGTCATTCCGGCGCCAGTATAGGGGATGGTTACGCTCGTTGGTCTTCATCCAATCCCATCCTTCCACGAGCCATACTGCGGGGTTGTCGTACCCGCCCGTTTCCATGAAGTGAAGATATTCTCCGTTGGTTATCAATCGCGATCCCAATTGGTAGGGTTGCAAATGCTGCTTGTGCCGGGGGGATTCATTGTCATAGCTGAACCCCTCGCCCTGGTAGCCTATCTCTACAAGACCCCCATCGAAATGATGCCATTCGAGCGGATGAGGTGCTGCCGGGTGCGACGTCGATTGTGGCGCCTGCGGCGGTTTATAGCACGGATTCAACGGGCTCTGCGATAAGAGGTGCTTGATATCGGCGAGTATAAGCTCCTGATGCTGCTGCTCATGATGCAGGCCAAGGACAACCAGCATGCGCAGCATTTTATCTTCGGGGGATTCTCTTAAAAGCCGACCCATCCGTTCGGAGACATTTTGGCAATAATCCCGGGTTACCAGCAATGAAGGCCGCGTGAACAGTCCTCGCTTGGGATCGGGATGGGGCTGCCCGGTGGCATTATAAGAACTGAACATTGTGCGAAACGCACTATGGAAGGGTTTGAACGGCTTTTCATAATGCTGGAGCACAAAGGCTTCAAAGAACCAGGCGACATGGCCCAGGTGCCACTTCACCGGGCTGGTCTCCGGCATCGACTGTACGCAGCAGTCCTCATCGAGCAGTGGCTCGACCAGTTCCAGTGTCCGGTTGCGGATGGCGGTACATTTAGGAAATAGTGATGACAATGTCATAATTGTTCCTTCAAAGTGGGGTTCGCAGGAGATTGGATGTGGTAATTCTAATCGAGAAGAACAGCTTGCTAAAGAAGCATGATTGCTCTGCCCAAGTTTCCACCAAAAATCTTGGGTTCCGATCCTGGCAGTACATCAATATCCCATAGCCTACGCTCATTCAGCGCGACGCAACAGTACCCTCATCCCGGTTCAGCCGGGCGGTGGAACGCCGCGAGCGATTGATGTTCTAATCAGGTGAAATGATATTGATGTGTTCACTAATGCGAGCTTGATGCGTTAAGCTAAATTGCAAAGGTGCGCTGATACAGAATTGGAGCTTATGTGAAAATTAAATTAGTATGCCTTATCGTCCTTGGGCTCGGGCTGACTTCCGGCTCCGCGTCGTGGGCAAGGGGTGGCCACCATGGCGGAGGTCACGGCGGAGGCCATCATGTGGGTGGCCACCATCATTATGGGGGAGGTTTTTATCCGGGCTATGCCTTCGGTGCATATGGACTAGGATTAGGGATGGGTTATGGCCTGGGCTATTATGGTGGTTTTCGCTACGGTGGCTATGGCGGCTATGGCGGCTGGGGCGGGTGGGGTGGCTATGGCGGTTATGGTTATGGCGCCCCGTACTATGCCTATCCCCCCGTAGTGGCTGTGCCAACGGCTCCGCCAGTATATATTCAACAACAGCAACCGCAGCCCCAGCAAGCTGTGCCGCAGCCACAAATTAATTACTGGCACTATTGCAGAAATCCGGAAGGCTATTACCCTTACGTTAAAAAGTGCCCTGATGGCTGGTTGCAGGTAGCGCCGCAACCTTCCACCCAAAATTGAGACGAGAATTTACCATGACAAAAATGCATCACGGGGCGCCTTTACTGTTGGCACTGCTTGCGCCTTTTTTCCTGGCGTCGTGCGCAAGCATTCCCAGCGGCCCCAGCGTAATGGCATTGCCTGGCTCAGGCAAAACATTCGATCAGTTTCGTGAAGACGATACCTACTGCAAACAGTACGCGAGTGCGCAAATTGGGGGAGAGACGCCGAATCGCGCCTCGATACTCAGCGGCTTGGGAACTGCCGCCATCGGTACAGGTGTTGGCGCGGCGGCAGGTGGGGCTTTCGGCGGGGGAACCGGTGCTGCGATTGGCGCCGGTAGTGGCCTCTTGCTGGGCGGACTGATGGGAACCGGCACGGCGCGTGATTCAGGCGATATACGTCAGCAACGATACGATACGGGTTATATCCAATGCATGTACGGTAAAGGTAATCGGGTACCGGTATCCGGCCAGGTCATGGATAATTCCCGTAACCAGCCTTTGGGGGCGCCGTCCCAACCTTTATCGAGCCCTACAATGCCGCCGCCTCCGCCGCCTGGAAACCCTCCACCCCCACCGCCATAAACTCCGGTACTGTATTTGGTGCAGGTTGGCGGCAAAGCGCCCTATGCTTGGCGGATCTGATGCGCAAGGGCGCTAAGTGGACAAAATGGCCGGATGCCCGTTTTGTCACGTACGAGGTTACTGCTTCGCCTGTCGAGCGGTGAGGAAATCGCGATTTTCTCGCTCCTTTCTTGCCTTGATGAAATCAGCCAGGGATCTCGAAATGCTTCATGAAAATCAAATCTATTCTGTTGGTTCGAGAGGGCGTCTTGCAGGGTCAACGCGGCGAAGAAAGCAGTTCGAACAAAGCAAATTCCTCTCGCTACGGATGTTGATCGAGGCTTAACGTACGATTTTTTTCGTTTCTTGAGCTGACCCCTTTTACTGCCCTATGGGCAGCTAGTCTGCCCCGCCTCCACTTGAGGAAAATTTATCGAGGTATTTTTTGATGATGACTTTGCCCGGTATTTTATCCGCCTGGCTGAAGACAACGTAGTTGATGAGGCCGTGCACCGCCATAGCGATCAGCAACCCTTCGAAAATTCCCACCTTATAAACCAGCAAGGCGCACACCGTAGCCATGACCATCGCATATTGCCCGTAATGGATCACATGCCAAAGCCCCATAATCATTTTCCAGCCGGTAAAAATCATGATGGCGGCCAGCGAAAACTTGGGCAGATACTCCAGGTACTGTGAGTTCATGACGAAGAAGGTGATCACGATTCCGATTACGAGCACCGAGAACTTGGTCCTGGCACCCGCCAGCTTGTTGGTCGTACTTTTCGCCAAGCCGTCCAGATTGGTCATGCCGCCGAAGAAGCTTGCGCCCATGTTTCCTATCCACATGGCGAGAAGGCTATTGTTTGTATTGCATTTGCGTCCCAGCGGATCGATTTTCTCGATTGCGGCATTGCTCATGACCTGCTCAATAACATCGATCACAGCCAGCATTGCCGCAAAGCTGATTATATAAACCCAAGTCAAGGCACTATCAAAATGCGGCAGCGGCAGCGCGAGCATAAGGTCCACGTTATCCACGTGCAGCATCGGGACGGGCAGGAACTGCGCTACAACAATGCTCGCGCCGATCAGCAAAAAGTAAGGTACAGCAGGTTTGTTGTCCTTGTATTTGGAGAACAGGTACAAAAACGCAACAAATCCAGCCAGGGAAACAAGCGCCATCTGAATACGCGCCCCGTTCCAGAATACCTCGGCCGACTCCTGCTCTGCCGGTATCTCGTAAGTAAACGTAAGGAACTTCAGCGCTATCTTCAGGCCAACCCCTGCCAGGAGGCCCTCGACAAGATAGCTTGGCACAGCCAGCAAAATATACTTCTGCCAGTTGAATTTCCATATCAGGGCTTGCATCGCGGAGGTCAGGAAAATGACGAACGCCATGTTTTCCATCCCGAAGTTTGCAACACCCATCGCCAGCACAGGCGCGAGGCCTGCGGCGACCCCAGGTGCGCCAATATAATTGCCGGGTTTGATAAAAGCATTAATCCAGCCGATGAAACATGCAAACGCGACGGTTGCGAGCGCAACCTTGATGGGGTAATCGGACATCAACGCGATGCCGACAGACAGGGGAATGGCCATTGCGCCGGTTATGATGCCGGCTTGTATGTCGCGAGCGAGGTATCTCGCTTCAAATGCGGCAGAGGCCGGTTTAATGTCCAGCTGTATTCCGGCACCGGCCGCCGCAGGGTGTGAATGATCCGGCGATACGGGAATATCGTGGTGCTTGGTTGGAGACATATAGATCATTCCTTCCGAAGGTAACTGCTGCTGGTTTACTGGAATGTGCCGGGGGGTTGAAAAAAACCTGGGTTACGCCTGTCTGATCCCGGTAAATTTCCCTATTTTTTTGCCCTCTTTGATGCTCCTTTGGCGTTCCTGACAGCGTCGCGCGTCCTTGGGGACGTGCTGCGCTTCTGTTTATCGTAGGCGGAACCAACGTCATCATCTGCAAGGAAATCAGCAGCCATGTCTGAATCTGGCCTGACGAAGTCTACGCTTGCGCAAAACTGGATCGCGTCCGGTTCTATCTCACTGGGGATCGCACGTTCCATCGCTTCGAAGGGGGCGTGCGGCGACGCGCGGGGAAGGGCCGATACTTTCTTGTGGGCGCGGTCCGCATGAGATTTTGAAAGCATGTCAGCGACCAGCTTGCGGTCAGCATCGCGTTCCTGCTTGAGCTGCTGAAGCGCAACTGCCATGCGTTCCAGCGCGGGTTGTGCCGTCAGCATGAATTCCGAAATCACGCTACTCATGCTTTGCCCGCTCGCCCCGCTGATCCGACGCAAAATGGCGTGTTGCTCCTCGGTAAGCGTAATGGTTATACGTGGCTTGGATGTAGGCATATCTTTTCTCTTCTATGGAGCCGATAGTGATGCACCTGATGCTAGTGCATCACCTAGGTGATTGTCAACTGCATCTTTCGACGGGGCTTAAAGTTTGATGTGGTGGATTCAATAGATCAGTTAGTGGTTTGACGCTTATGGAGCGCGAGGAGATCTCAAGGGGTCTTGTCTTGCGCTGCTCATTTCGACAAATCACTGCAAAGCTTGGGAGGGCGCTATCAACCATTAGTCACGAGGTTAATCGAAACGGCGGCGCTAAAAAATATCGGGCGGCTGAAGCGGACGAGAAAACCTGGCAACGAGCGCTTCGGCCCAAGCCTTGCCGACTCTCGATGCTCATGGAGCATCGCGGGCGATATGGTGACTGTGTTCGCCCTTATCGCCCATGTGAATAGGCCAGGAGCTGCGCGGAAGGACGAAGCCGCTTGCACAGCACCCGGAGCTTGCGCCGCACCGGAAGGTCCGACCCGCCGGACTCTGTGCACGAGCTGGTGCGTCGAACTACATCATTTTTTACCGTGTGCTGGCGGAGGGCCGCACTGTGGAGATTTTGCGAGTGAAACATGCGGCGCGTCACGCGCGCCATGAAAGGCATCGAATTAATGCAAACGTCGAGATGCTCAACCACTCACAAAATTACTGGAAAACCCTGTGGATAACACGGTTAAGTGACTGCTTGCCGGTACATTCTCTACCTGGTCAGTATTTAGGCGCGAACCCCCCAAGACGGGATGAATTAATGCCTGATTGGAGATGCAGGATGTGAAACTGAACTCGGCTTTAGCTCTTTAGAGAGTCAGTTTCAGGAGGGGTTTTCAGGAGAGGTTTTCGGCCAGAAATAGATCAAACCTGTCCGTTTTCCACGCTCTCCGAAAAAAAGTCTTTCACGTTTCCAAGGCATTCCTGACCTTGGCGATGTCGACCTTGGGAGCACACATTATGTCATGTCGCATTCCCGACGTTCCAGCTCAACTAAGTCATCAGCGGTAGAACCAACGCCGCCGCATACGATAACTAATATCGTTTTATACCCTGATAACGCTGCAACTTTTTCGTACACTGCAGCGAGCGCAACGCCGCAAGCAGGCTCAACGACGGTTCCATGGTCTTTCAAAAACTGCAAAGAAGCGGAAACGGCCAACTTGTCCGGCAACACAACACTTTCGATTCGGTGATTTTTTGAGTATGCCAATGCTTGTGCACAAACTATGCGTGCTCCCAACGTCGTCGCAATACTCGATATGGTTGCAAGCTCGACAAGGCGTCCCGCGTTTAAGGATTTCGCATAGGAGTCCGCACCTTCAGTTTCAACAGCGATGACAGGCACATCGGCACCTCCATTCCGCTTCAATCCTTCTATAACACCGCACAGGAGGCCGCCGCCCCCAACTGACAGAACGATCGCATCAGGCTTTAGACCAGCAAGGAATATTTCATCAATTAGACTGGCATGACCTCTCCAAATCAGCGGGTCATCGAAAGGATGTATATATGCATCGGCAGGTTGCATAAGTGATAGTGCAAATCGGTGCGCTTCGTCCAAAGACTTCCCCTGGACTATAACTTCCGCATTCTCTAAGCACATCAAATTCACCGCCCGCTTCGAGGCTGTCTCAGGCACCACAATGATTACCGGTACCGAAAGGCGCCGTCCAGCAAAAGCAACTGCCAGCCCTGCATTCCCGCCCGATGACGCAATGAAGCGTTTTGCTCCTCGTTTTAAATATTCTTCGCATGCATACCCGATTCCTCTGGTCTTGAAAGAGCCGGATGGTTGCGCGGACTCCATTTTCAGCCAAATGGATTGACCCACTTTACGGCTAATCGAGTGGGATTCAATTAGTGGCGTTTCAATATATAGCGGCATTTATGATTTAAAGTTGGGCCTGACTTCAAAGAGAGGCAGATATTCGTACAACCACGCACGGGAGGTATCCCTGGGGCAATCCAAATTAATGTGACGCCCTCGAAGCAATATAATCGCGTTTCGCAAGTTGCGACACCGTCCTGTGGTGAACAGCAGATTCGGTGGCTTTCTCTGCCGCCAGCTTGTATTTTTGCACCAGGCCGACCGCAAGCCGTTTCTCGTGTTCCGCTGCTATTTCCAGCAGTTTACTCGCCCGGTTTTCAAACCGCCTGGCGAGGCCGTCGTGGTCGACAAAAGGCCTGATATTTTGTGCAGACACACTCGTGTCGTCCTTCTTTGCTTCTATTACACCGGTCTCCGAGCAGCCCGCTAGTAGGCCCAGGGTGGATATAGCCGCTACAAACTTTCTTATTTCTTTTTGCATGATAGGTAAACTCCAATGAAATGGATGAAGTGAAAGCCGCTTTATCGTAATGCGACCCATGCTTCGAATTGTACTCAGTATTACTATAAATAAAAGTAACATGTTTTGATTGTAATCATAATATTTCATTTATATATTACGGTACCTTGAATCCTAGCTGCAGCATCCTCGAATATGCCAAAAAAATGGTGATCTGATGTGGAAATTCCAGACCAGACAGAAAGTCAATTTTTCGGCAAACTTGACCTTGAAAGGAGGGCTGTTTGCAATGAAGAAGAAGCGGTTTTCAGTGGAGCAGATTGTGTTGGTATTGAAGCAGGCTGAGCTTGGGATGCGGGTGGCGGATCTGATCCGGGAGGTGGGTATCCTGGAACAGACGTTCTACCGGTGGAAGAAGCACAATGATCAAGGATCTTCCCAAGGTCCCAAACAATAAGGTGACTGTGACGCACCTCACAGCGATGCCAACCCGCAGACTCATGCTTATATTCTTGACTTGGCGTATGCGCTTTGTGCCGATAAAGCGGCGGGACGTGAAATTTGGTCCGGTGGCGCTGAACCGCTGGCCTTTGCGCCCAACTGTACCCGACTCAACTGCGGTACATGTGAGTGCAGGGTCCGAACTCCGATGATCCAGCAGGATATCCTGCTCGAAGCGGTTCGTGATGGTGGATGATGGAAGAGCGTTTATGGCCTGCGGGGAAGCTTGACGCCGCGGATGACCTTGTCCAGCTGGAGATCCGCTTTTTTTGCCGCTCGTTCGCTTTCTTTCGTTAATTCTTTCTGCACAAGGCCTGCGAAAGCGACCAGATCCTGCCGGGGGTATGCATCCTGCACACCAGAGTCCTGAAAGAATTCCGCAATCCAGCGCGCATCCAGTTCGGTGCTTCCTGCTTCCCGCACATATTCATCCGCTGCCATTTTGACGTAGTCCGTCAGTTTAGGCATCTTTTTCTCCTTGTTCATGTCTATAAATGAATTTAGGTCTACTATGGACACGTGTCAAGGAACCTCTATTCCATGCCGAGGACTATATGATCCAGCAAAATCTCAAGCTTAGCGATGTGGCCGTGGAACGCACTGAGCTCGTGGACTTGTGCGATGTGAAATTCGACAACAGTTTTGTGCGGTGCCTCCCGGGTGACCCGGTGACAAATAATGTGCCCCGTGCAGTGCGCGGAGCATGCTATACCCGCGTCGAGCCGACCCCGGTACGCGCGCCACGGCTGCTCGCCTGGGTCGAACCCGTGGGGGAGATGCTTGGCATCTTGCCGCCGGGCTCGCCTTTAGGCATGGCGGCGGACGTACTGGGTGGCAACCGTATCCTTCCCGGTATGCAACCCTATGCGGCACGCTACGGCGGTCATCAGTTTGGCCATTGGGCGGGGCAACTGGGTGACGGCCGCGCCATCACCCTGGGCGAGATACTCCGCCCTGACGGCAGGCGGTTTGAGCTGCAGCTCAAGGGCGCAGGCAAAACGCCCTATTCGCGCACCGCAGATGGCCGTGCGGTGCTCCGTTCATCAGTCCGCGAGTTCCTGTGCAGCGAAGCCATGCATTATCTCGGGGTGCCGACAACGCGCGCATTGAGCCTGGTTGCAACAGGTGAATCGGTAGTGCGCGATATGTTCTATGATGGCAATCCGCAGGCCGAGATGGGCGCCATCGTCTGCCGCGTCGCGCCCTCGTTCATACGCTTCGGCAGCTTCGAAATTCTTGCGGCCCAGGATGAGCCCGATGTACTCAAGCGCCTGGCGGATTACGTGATACGAGAGCATTTTCCTGAACTGCCGATACCATCCTCTTCTACACATTCGATATCTTCTCCTGTTTCCGTACCTTCGATTTATGCCCGCTGGTTCGAGGAGATCTGCCGGCGCACCGGCTTGCTGGTTGCCCACTGGATGCGCGTAGGCTTTGTCCATGGCGTGATGAATACCGACAATATGTCGATCCTGGGATTGACGATCGACTATGGCCCTTATGGCTGGCTGGAAGGTTTCGATTTTCAGTGGACACCCAACACCACGGATGCCCAGGGACGGCGTTACTGCTTTGGTAACCAGGCGCAAATCGCGCAATGGAATCTTATCCGTCTCGCGAACGCGCTCGCGCCCCTGATCGGGGATCACGCCGCGCTGGAGCGGGGATTAGCGGTCTATGGCGAAACCTTTAATAACACTTGGCGTGAAATGCTGGCCGACAAGCTCGGACTCGCCTCACTGAACCATAGAGATGACGATGCGCTCATCGGCGAGCTGTTCGATTTGCTGCAACAAGTCGAGACGGATATGACGTTGTTCTTTCGCGCCCTGATGGAAATTCCTGTGAATGGCACGCCCGGAAGCACAGCCGGAACAATGGGCAACTCGGCGATGGACAACTCGGGCAACCCCGGCAACGTAGATCATATGGATGATAGGGCACTGGCGGAGCTATTCCGGAAGGCATTCTACGATGAGCAGCGAGCATTCGAACCCGCACAGCTTGGCCGCCTGTCCGGTTGGCTGCGTCGTTATATTGCCCGGCTGCGCCTGGATGATAATCCTCCGGATCTGCGTTATCAGCGGATGAGCCGCGCCAATCCCAAGTATGTGCTGCGCAATTACCTTGCTCAGCAGGCAATTGAAGCGCTGGAGCGCGGCGATGCTTCTATCATTACACGGCTCATGGAAGTGCTGAAACATCCATACGACGAGCAGCCCGAGCATGACGAGCTTGCGGGCCGGCGTCCCGAGTGGGCGCGGCACAAGGCGGGCTGCTCGGCACTATCGTGCAGTTCGTAGCTTCCGAGGAATACCGGCGTACAGGCAAAAAAGGAGACAGGAAGGACCCGGTTTCTTGAGCTTGGGTTTCTTGAGCTTGGGCTTATTAAGATGAGTGCACCATGACGTCGCCATGGTGTTGTATGGGCTGCGCGGCGGTGTGCTTTACCAGTCGTGCCCTTTATTCTTGCTACAATTCGATATGGGCTGAAGCTAGGGTTCCATACAGTATCGTACGATGGGAAAACCACCTCTCGGTTGATCTGAAAGACCAAAGCAGATAATCGCTGGCGAGAGCTACCGCCTGAAAAATCAGCGTGTGGCGGGTATGGTAAAGAGTAAGCGGGAGATCGCTCCCAACGCATAAGCCGTATGCGAACGTAATGTGGGTGTATCAGTTTCAAATCGGCGTTCGCTGCAAAAGTGTGTCAGTTTTAAATCGGTATTGACATGGGCATCAACACCTACCAATACCGGGTCGTTGCAATGGAAGATTTCGTCATGAAGTCCAACCAGAATCTGGGAGAGGTCCTGGGTTTGGTTGATGTCTGTGGCGCCCTGAGCGGCGACTTGATGCAGGTTGTGTACGCGGCCCACGCTGATGGAGACGCCCAGAATGTCGCGCATGAATTCCATCACGCCACGGTAGGAGCTGTGGCAAATGAGTGTGAGGGCAAGAGCGACCTGACGCAGCCATACTTTGGTCACAGGGAGGTAAAACAGAACTCCATCATCACCAGCCGTTTGTCCAAAGGCATCCTCCAGTGCGTCCTGGGCTTTTTGTCTTTTGCTCGTGGATAAACTTGCGGCTGACCTCATTCTCAGCGGCGAGGTGGCTGATGTTGCCCGCACCTGCCATCGCCGGAATGGCCAGCTCGATACGTTGGACCGAAAGAAGCTTGGTCGCCGGAAAAGTCGTTGTGGTCATGCCGATATGCTGCGGTAAATGAAGGGCGGCAAGTATCCATGACATTGAAGATCGCCCCTTGGCTGGTCCAATGCAGTGCTGAAACCGTGTCCACGATCAGCCTGCAACGCCGTCCACGATAGGCTGAAATATGCACCCGGTTGCGAGACGGCCTTTCGGATATTGGCGGTTTCGATTGAATCATCGAAACCGCCATTTCTTCTGAACTGAACGGATTAAAATAGCCTACTGCTCGGGTGAAGTAAATCCCACGCTCGTATGTTCAGGATCCAATCCAGTGCCGAGGATAGAAACGAGATTCTTGACCGTTACCTCGTATTCGGTATTCGGTTCCAAATCTGCTTTCAAGTGCACAATAAAGCCGGTCACTGTATCCAATGTTGCGCTCGTCACCTTTGCGTCGGGGTTCAAGCTGTAGTTGGCCACGTTTGTTCCGCTGGCGTCATCCAATGCCAGGCTGAAGTTCAAAACAACGTCGGAATCCGAAATTGCCGCAGCTTGCTGGAGCGATATTTTTGAAAGCGACTCACCACCAGCGCATTCGGGCAGATTTCCACCAGCGATCGCGACATCCACCGTTTGCGACCGGCATGCCAAAGAGGGGTCGTTGAGCGGGTCGTTCGGATTGCCTTTGGCATTGGCGGGACTGACCAATTCAAAAAGGGCGGCCCATTGCTTCCTGGCTTCCAACAGATAAGCCATGGCCGGGGCACTGGACCAGCACAACTTGCCTATCACGCCAAAGGCGTACCAGTCAGCCTGGCCGACGCCAGAATAGCCGAAACTGTTCTTCGGCTCGCCGCCATAAAAGCACGATATGCCGTGGGCCATTGCCATGAACATACCTTCATAGTTGAATCCTTTCATTCTCCCTAATCCGCCGCTTACCACAACGGTCTGGCGCCCGAGGTACTCAAACGCATAAAGATTGGGAACGATATCCAAAATATCAAAATAGAAGTCAATGTCTGGATAGAAGCCGGCAAATTGCTTCACGATCGTATTAAACGTACCCTGAGAGATGTTATTGCTAATGGGGGCTTGGGAGCCATTCTTGGCAATATCGGCGGCTTGGTCCTGCGTGAACAAGGCTTGCGCGCCATACGGTATGTATGCGGTTGCCACGCTATAGGTTTTGAAGAGGCCCGCCGCCATTATTCGCCGGCCAACATCCTGGGACTTCATATTTGAACCAACGAATTCAAACAGCGCTTCGGCACGTTTTACGGTGTTGGCATGTGTTGTGTCATACCCCGGGGTTCCCAGTGTGGGCTTGGCCTCATAGCCATCTTCTTTCATCTCAGCGGGCAACTGATCGAAATAGAGTTGCAGGGTGTAGTCGCCGGCCACCACGCCGCCAGCCAACAACAAATGGCCATCTGGTTTTTTGTGCCACGCCTGGTCGGTGGAAATGTGATGCACACCGCCATCATAGGAACCGATGCTGATCAAGTCTAAGCTCACCGGGTCGCCATCTTTGTCCACCAGTTGCTGACCGGGACGCAGCTTCTCTGCCCTGGTGTATTTGCCATCTGCCAACAGAAATACCTGATCTGTACTGCAGATCAACTCATGGGGGGTTTTTCCGGTCAGGGAAATGTAGACCATCATGGGTTGGTGACCCTTTGAACCGGTGCCTGCACTGAAGTTCACCACCGCCTCTGCCCAGTTGATTCCCAGCTTGCCATCAGAAGAGTCTGCGGATCCCGCCATGACCGCCTCGCCTACCGTGAACAGATAAATAGCTTTGCCGCCGCCTGGAATCGCAATAACGGTATCGTTGGCAAAACAGCTGCAACAACAATAACAAAATGAAGGCCCCCAACCAGTACCCTGGGCTGCGCATTGGGCAAAAAATGTGGGGGCCGGGAAGTACAAATACGACTGACCATTCGTACACGCCGTACATTGAACCGGCGTATACATCGTCGCATCTCCACCGTTACCACAGAGGGAATGGTACGACGCGCTTTGGTTAACAACGTCTTGACAATGGTAGTCACCACCACACAGGGGCAGCATGCCCTGCTGGGTCAATTTTTGATTACATACAGTGGAATCGTAGCCCATATTTCACTCCTTGATTAAAATTTATGAATATCGATTGCGTGACTAAATGACTGAAATTCGTTCTTGTTATTTGGAAAACAACTTCATCGTATCGCCTCCTTTTTTGTATCTGCATTTACAAATATTCCCTCTACTGACATCCAATCCGGCCATTGGCCGATTTGTCAGCCTCCCTGGGGAATGGGTTCGTTCCAGCGATTGAATCCTGGGCGATCAGGATGCGGCTCGGGACAGGTGTCGCTGGGTCTACGGGCCTTCACCGAAGCTACGCAACCACACTTGCTGCATACCGACCGCTCATCCGCAGCCGCACCGGCAATGGCGTACAAGGTTCGTTGATGCTCAGGCGGAGCCGTGAGGTTTGGACAGGCACTACACAGTTGGAGCCGGTTGCGGTAGGTATCTTCTGAAACTGTTGAAAAGCCGGTCTTTACCCAGCGCGCCAAAGATTCGCCAGCATTTACCAGCAAGGTTGTCGTGCTCAAACTCTCTGTTGCGGCTATTTCCGGTGGGTTGGCAAGCAGATGTGCCAAAAACTGCGGCGCCCCCCGGCAAACCAGCAAATGGTTGGCGTACGTTGAATCTGCAAGGGCGGCCTTCAGCACTGCTTCGCTTACAGGTTCGTTCAGTCCCAGTGTGGCCCCCATCTCCATGCATTGCTGCTCCATGCTGCTTACTGCGATTGTTTCCATTACGTCTCTCTCCTATGAATTACGGTCTATGGGTTGCGGTTTATTGGTTGTGCAATTTGAATCAAAATACTTTGGCGTCATACAGGGCAACCACCTGCAAATCCAGCAGTTTTTTGCCATCGATGAAACCGCCGCTCAGCAGTGGGCCGAGCGAGGTATCTTGAAGATTGAATTGAAGTTTCCAGGCTGCCGACAGCGTCTTGCCATTCCATTCTGGTGCGTCGATCACCGCCTGCCCTCCCGTGATGGTGAAGGCCGGGGCCGTAACCGTGCACGCCGACAAGGACAGAAAGCTTGCACCGTCCTGGATTTTTATTCCAGCAGCAACAGTCAGTTGCAGAATTATTTTGCTGTATGTGAGGCTCTTGAAATAGCCAAGCTGCGCTGGATTAACATTCAGGGTCAGCGTCTGGTTGGAACCGTCACTATGGTCGACTAGAAAAGTTTGCCAAGCACTGCTTTGCATACTACCGTCAACATAAACCCCACCCGTAAGAGGTGTCTGACCCAAAGCAGTCTTCACCTGCGTTTCCAAATTGCCATCGAAAAGCGCCGAGTAACGTAGCGTAATGATCACGTCCGACAACTGTTCGAAATCAAAGCGGTTGGTATCCAGGGGCATGCTCAACGTCCAGTCGGAAACCGCACCGGTGTTCTCAAAAGGCAGATAGCGTTGATCCTGGAAATCCAGCGTAAATAAACCAGAATCATCCAGGCCGCGTGAGATCGCAATGCTCTGGTTTTGCGCCCAATTCTGTCGCACGCCCTTTGGCATGTCACCCGAAGGGGCGAGCAAATACTTGACTGCTTCTATGGTGCCATCGGTCGCCACACTGTTTTTGGTTTGCGTCAAAATCGCCTTGATGTTCTGGTAAGGCCCCACCACCGCCGGTATGGAGACCGATACGGTTTTGACCTTGCGCGAATATTGGCCAGGGTAGTCGTAGTCGAATAGTGCTTCAGTCAGCGAGAATGAACAGGCACCCGTGGTTTTGAGTGTCAACAGCTGGTCGGGCGCAATCATTGCCAGCGAGATGGTTTTTTCCACCTCCAGGCGGCGCTTGTCACCGGTTTGGAAGCTGGCGTCCATGCGGTTGAGCGCAAGCCTGAGCCCTTCGCCCGCAGTCAGGCCTTTGTGCAAACTATCCCAATAGTCGAACGACAGGAAGGTTTGGTCACTATCCGATTCGAACTGGTAGGCGGCCTCGGCCTGGCGCGCGACCTGCAAGGCCAGCGAATAGGTCTGGAAATAGACCGCACTCAAACGACCCATCATCCATTGGTATAAATCCTGGTTGGTAAATTTACCCTTCAAATAGCCTTCAATGGCTTTGTTCTGATCAATGGTTTTCTTCTGCACGGCCAGGTCTTGTTGGGCCGACTGAAGTTGCAAATTGGTGGCCACAATTTGCTGGGTGAGACTGTTGGTATCGGCTTGGGCAAGTTGTTTCTGCAAGCCCCAATCTTGGCTGCGCCGGTCATAACCACCCATGGTGGAAGCCCGCTGCGCGATGTAGTTGCTGATTTCAGCACCAATCTCGAACACACCGGAGGCAGCATTGACTGCGGAGCCAATCTGGATGCCGCCATAAGTCATTGCAAAAGGTGAGCCGACTTGGGGAACCGCGTAGGCGATGGTGGCCGCTGTTTTGCTGATGCTTCCGAGGATGTTTGCAGTCAGAGCCGCCTCGGACGCTGACAGGCTGGTCTGCTCATAATTACTCAAGCCGTTGTTGATCAAATCGGTGTAAAACTTCAGGCGATTGTTGGCGCCACTTAGCGCGGCGCTCTGCGATTGCAGCGTGGCCTGCAACTCCGCAATGCGATCCAGTCGAATCTGGGTCGTCATCTCAAGAATCTGACCCTCTTGATTGGTGCGCAATGCCGCCAAGGCTTCCGCATCATTTTTCTCCAGAGTGGACAACAGTGAATTGCCCAGTTCGATCAGAATGCTGCAGAGATTTTTCGCGGCGCTTATTGCCGGACCGAAACGATAGGGCGATAGTTGTGGCTTGGAGGACGCGCCTGCCAGAACATTATTGCCCGCCAAAGATGCCTTGATCAGATCCAGCGGATTGATCGGCGGCTGGAACAATGCCAGCGAACGGGTCACGCCCTCAATATTCATGGAGTTGTTGATCTTGTACATCCGATCCTGAACCGTGTCCCAGCGGCTCATCAGGTTGCTGTTTTCAGGTACACAGAAATAGTCGTACAAATCGTTGAATGCGTGGCCCATCATCGGGTTGTCCGAGCCGGAACCACCTGGTATGAAGTGCTCCAGATCGATTAGGAACTGGGGAATACCATCCGGATATTTCGCTTTGATTTGCGCGAAGTCCAGCACAATGCCGCTGCCAGGGCAATCGCCGACCTTTTCTGGTTTTGGCCCCAGCAAATCGTAGGCATAGACATACAACATGTAGGCCCCGGTGATGGATTCCCAGGAATCCTGGGTGAACAGCTGATCGCCCCAGGCAAGCAAGTTGTCGATGTATTGCATCAAGGTCGATTTTTCGAAAGCACCGATGCGCAAGCGGGCAATCGCAAACGGATCGAAAGGATCGTCGTTGTAGACTTTGACGGCCGGATTGTCGTCAGAGAGCATGTCCTTCAGGGTTTGCAGCGTGTGATTGCGGAAGGGGCGGAACTTCCAGAAGTGGCTGGACGGGGCACTCAACTGGTAGTTGAGAAGGATGTTGCGGACCATCAGGACCTGGTCATTCGTCAGCGTTGGATCAGCCGTTTGCAAAAAGCTGAGGTCCGTACTTGCCGTGAAATCGGGATTCACCTCCCCCGCGCCGCTCAAGATCGATACGGCAGGCAATGGGGGATTTTTTTGGAGTTGTGTGACGATAGTGCCGGCCTGCTGCATCGAGATCGCCTGACCGGTCTCATTGAAAATCGTATCGGCAGCGACATATTGCTCCGGCACAGTCGGATTGAAAACATATTGCAGCCAGATCTGGGCCTCTTGAAATTGCTGGTTGGTGTTCAGGCTATAGGCCACCAACATCGGTGTATGGTAGAAGATCTCCCAAAAATACTGTCCATACAGCCCATCAAAATCAACTTGCGTGGCATCCAGTGCGCTAGGCCAGTTCAGATTTGATTTGGAGGGTGTAAACCGGTCAAATGGCAAAACGGGTACGACCGGAATTTCCTGGGTTTTCAAATTCAACAGGCTGTCAACACCATTGACAAACAGGGCACGGCTGATCTTGCTGACTGCGCCGGTGGACAGGCGCGTGACGTCAAAGTGGAAATCACCGGTTGAGGTGAAGTTTGCGGCTGAGCCTCGATTGGTATAGGTCAGGGCAATGGCTTTTGGCGCCTGTGCGAGTATTCGGTAAATTCCTGCAATCTGGCTTTGCGATATCGTCTTGAGCAATAGCAAGTTGCCCAAACATAGCTGTACATTTGCTCCGGTTAGGTGTTCTTCATCAATGCGCCCATTCGGGTCAACCAAAGGTGGCAAGGTTTGCAATGCCGCATAGATTAGTTGCGAATCTGCATAACTAATTTTGTCGCTTACAAAAGCATCGTCAAATATGATTGGCGAATTTCTAAGCGCGTTGAGTAGGTATTGAAATTGAGCCGCCGTAAGCCCAAGATTGAGCAATATTGCCTGCAGATAGGCAACAGTGACGTTAGGCGCGAGGCGGCCATTTTGAACGAGGTTAAATTGGGTCAGTATGGCGAAGATTTGTGCGGATACGCTCGCCTCAATGCTTCCAGGGGTGGTCCCTTGGTATTGCATGATCGCGAAGGTCGGCTCAATGCGCGGGTCTCCAACCGTCAGGCCTTCGGCAAATGTGGAGAAAGACTGTACTCCCTTGCTATCCTCCTTCGGAGACAGCAGGAAAATCTCGTCTTGCACGAAGAACAGGAACCAACCCGGTTGTGTGCCAACCGGCACTATCTTGGTCGAGCTGCCGCCAACCGAGCTGAATAACTCGGTAGCATCCATATGGTCAAGCAAGACTTGCAGCGCGGCCGAATACTGCAACGGGCCAAATTGGTTATAAACAGTCATTGCCGACAGACCCGAATAGAGATCCAGCGTAGCCATCGCGGCCGACAACACATTACCTTTCGCATCGATGACGTTGGCTGCCAGCAATGACTGGTAAATTTGCAAACTTTGGGCGGATGAAATCCCGGTACTGATAAATGAGTAGCCGTTGACTGAAGTCGCCTTGCTGCCCGAAGTCAAACCAACTGTGCCCCCGGCATTGCTATTGTCGGTAATAGGCTGGCCGCTTTGGGATATCTGCATGATGTCGCCGGAACTTTGCATTTCGGCGCGAATCAGTGACAGCGGCGTCTGCTGGAGGTAGGGGTCCGCAAGCAAGAATTCCTGGCGCTGGACCAGAACATCACTCTCAAGGCTGAGGTTCAAAACGGACACTGGACGCAGTTTGACGTTGCCGGACAACTGCCCAATCACCATCCGGTTATGGTCTTCCGCGCGGCGATGCAAACTGGCCCAAAAACTCCCCGCATTGGGATCGGTGGTAGGCGGAGACGTCTCCGCGTTCATCACGGCGCCAGTATCCAATACATTGGGGCCATACATCACAACCAGCCGCTCAGCCTCTGCCTTGAACGACGGTGGGGTCACATAATTTTGCGCATTGACATTGAAGGCAAAAACCTTGTTCCAACTGGCGGCGCCTATGTCGAACAAGCCATCAAAAATTGCCTGATCCTTAAGGGTAATCTTGCGGCTGTCATCTGACTGGAACAAAACGACATCCTGGTCCACGAGGGTTTGTGGTTGCACCCATTCCCCCTTCTGGTTCAAAAAGGAGTACATGACCGACACAGTGTAAGTAACACTATTACTGGTTGTGACCGTACCGTCATTGCCGGAGACCGCGGATGTATTGTTCTTCTTTACTTCATTCCAGAAAAGGAAGGGGCGGCTGAAAGCATAGACCAGTGTGCAGTTCGGGGAATCGATGGACAGGTCGATCTTTTCCCACGGTGTCCAGGGCATGCCAGCGGGCTGGCTGCAGTAGTAAAAGGTGTAGGGTCCGGTTTTGGTGCGCGATAGTAGATAGATGGTATCGGTGTCGTTTATTCTGGTCCGATAGGCGTCGACAGGCTTCAATTGGGCTACTTCTGAGAAGCCGTTGACGTAGGTCGCGAAGGCTGAACTGACATATGCCTTGGTTACGTCCGATTGCTGCAATGTTTGCGAAAGCGCTGCAAATTGCGGGGTTGTATTCTTTCGAAGGCTTGGGATCAGATAGTTTTCCGGATAGACAAAGATCTCGCGATTGGCTTCCCAAACCCGGTAATTCATCATCCATTCCCACCACACATCCTGCACCTGCGTCATATCCACGACACCAGGCTCCAACTGAAGACGGCAGCGCTGCAGATAGAGCTGTGACGCGTTCAATGCCTCTACGATGTATGAAATCGTGGTGGTGGGCCCCATCTCCACATCGGTCAACAGGAACTCGTAAACATTGCGCGCGTTTTTTATCGGCGCATCGTCTGTATTGAGCTGGGATAGCACCAGAGCCAACAAAGCATCGCGCAGGTGCACAGCCAGATTGCCGGACAACAAGCTCCAGATCTCGTCCCATTTTGGGCCATAGACACTGGCCACTCTTGCCATGACGGCAGCTGCAGTTTGGTTATAGGTAGGCCAATTATTAAGTGCCTGCAGGTCAGCCAAGGCAACGACTGAATCCATGAATCCGGGATTGGCGCCCAGACTGCGCATCAGGTTGATGCATGTCTGCAAATTCGCCAATCGCAAGCTGACGACGATTACATTGCCTAGCGGACCCGACAGAAGCTCCTCCACCACGCTTGGCTCCCAGCCGGTTGCCTTTTGCAGCACCAGCAAGCTGTCCGCAGGCGGCGCCCCAATGGACGCAAGCCGGATATAGCTCAGCAGGTTCTGTTGCAAGTCCCCATAGTCTTGCATCATTTGCTGGACCTGCCAGATGCTCTGGATGGCATCCCATGACAGGGAGTCAAATGCAGTGGTCAATTGATAGGCTTCAGGATATGCCGCCACATTTGCCAAGATGGCATCGGCAAGACCTAGTGACTGCGCCATGATCAGCCAACGCGACACCCATTTCAATACTGCCTGGACATAGTCCCCATATTTGGGTGTCTTGCCGTCACTATCCGGCGTTAAGAATGCGACCGTCCAGTCTGTCACTCCGGCCGGTAGCGTCACTGCGGCCAGTGCCATCGACATCGCGGCATTCACCACGGTGTTGTCGGCACCAAAGAGTACTGCCACCTGAGCTTGGATATCACTCGCAGCAGTGGGTGACGATAGGGGCACAATGACCCACAGGCCTTGTTGCCATGCCTCCACGTTGTCAGGTTGATAGAGCGGGTTGACGTAGACACTGGGAATTCCGTTAACGATGTAGTCCAGCTGGTAGAGCGACAACCCTATTTGCGTCAGCCACTGGCCTTTGTCCGTCAGGCTGTTGATCTCCAAGACTGTCGGTGTTGCTGGTGTCTTGACCGCCGCAAGCTTCAACAGTAAGAGATAGCGACTCATCGGCAATTGCAAGCTGCGGCTTAGCAGTACATGCCGATACAACACCGAAATCGTCTGCACCGTCAATTGCTGCGGCTTGTTCACTCCAACCAAAAACAGCCCCAGTGCATTGACATCGGCAAGGCCAATCCCCAATCCGGGCAGCACCCGGTTGATGGCATTGATGTCTGCAGTCAGTTGCGAACCGGGTGTCCATGGCAGTGGTGTATCGGTGTAGCCAGGATTCAGCGGATTTCCGGATGGATGGTAGGGCGCGTTATTGGCCACAATGGCCGTTGAATTGAAGAGTTGGTCAAACGCAGATCCCGCTGCGTTGACTCCTTGCCCATAGGTCTTGATCGGGCCCAATAGCACGGAAGACGTTGGCAAGTCCAATCCCAGCTTGGAGCCTGCTGCGATGAGTAATTGCAGTGAAGTTAAAGCGTCATTGGAAATGATCGGTGTAGCCCCCGCCTGAACGCATCGCAATGCCCAGTCGATGTCAACAGCGGGTTGTCCAACAACCGCAACCAAACGCTGGAAGCGGTTGATTTGATCCAAAGACTTCACGCCCAGGTTGCTCAGAAGCGCGGGCTGATCCTTTTGTTGAGTCAATGCAACCCATTTCCCAGCCAATCCTTGGTTGATGAAGAAGTTCACCTGCAGACCGGCCTGCTGCTCCGAATCGGACAAATCCTGATTCAACAGCGTCAACATATCAACAAAGCTCATCCAGGTTTTGGCCATGAATGTGTCAGCAACATTCAGTGTGCTGATGTCGCTAACGTTGTAGTACGGTGCTACCTGGGCATTGGTCGTGAGTTCGGTCGTAATGATTTGTTGCTGGTCTGGCGAAAGCCCCAGGCTCTGCGCTGACACAGTGCTCGGTGCAGCTTTCCAGGCAGACAATATCTGACCATAGCTGACCCCGACCTTGTCCAGCAAAACGCGAATCTGATCGAGAGGGGCGTTGAAAGGCAAGGCCTGCGGATAGACCAGGGTAGTCGCCACCTGCTCAAGCACATCAGCACCGGTGACTTGCGCCGCTCTGGCGATCAAACGTTCATTGACGATTTGCAGGTAGGGAACTGGTGTATTCGCATTGGCACAGGTCAGTTCGATTTGCCAAATGTCCGGGCGTCGGGTGGTGAAGAGAAACTGCGGGTCAATGGTTCCAGTATTCGGAGTGGTGACATACTGGTCAATGATTCTGAGCAGATCTACCAAATAAGCCGCCGGGCCAAAGATGGAGCGACATTCCGGGCAACCGCAATAATCCAGGGAGCCAAACATGTCCTGGTAACTGGGGAGATTCTGAAAGGTCTGCTTGAGCTGGGCGCTGACGGTGTCCATTCTGGAATTGCGAAAATAGGACGATGCGACGGCGCCGTTTACCGACGCCCACAAATGCATGGAGCTGTTGCGAACACCCATGGCACGCTGATGCAAGTTTTCCGCTGCCTGCGCATCAAGACCCAAGGGGCCGCCGTGCTCCGCCACAAAAGACTTGAGAGGTATGCGCGCCAAGTGGTTTGCAGAAATGATTCCACGCCCCATCAGCCCCTGGGCCACATCGGGGTCCGGATGCAGGTTGAGCAAACGCTGATAGGTTTTCAGCTCGGCCACTTTGCCGGCCATATTGTCCTCGGTGATTCCAGCCGCTCCAAGCTTGGCTTGCAATTGTGACAATTCATCCGGGTTGTGAAAATCAACCTGACGAACGTCAAAGCCTGGATCGGCTTTGTAAAATGATGCCAGACTACTGTCTGCGATTTGCGCGGTATCGCTTGTCATGTATTTCTCCCTTTATCTGGCTTTATAAAAAAACACGCATTCTGCGTAGAGAATCTATGTCATTGAATGGATGAAACCTGCATTTTTCCTCCGTACCATTTGACATATACATCCTTGAGTGGAGCAGGAAGCACTCTAAATTTGTTGGAGCTATTTCCCGAGAACACCATGTGCATCAACTCATGTTGACCGGGCCCATAAACGCTCTCTCGCGTGCTTCGTTGGGTAAGCATCATGTTTGATGTTTGGTTGGCGAATTCCGGATAGATGGCTTTGAAAAGTATGTGATGAACCTCCGCCGGCCGTCCGCTAATTGCCTTCAAGTGATCATTTAGGCTCACGCTGCTAATATTTGTGTCAACGTCGACCGATTGAAAGAAACTCGTGGTCTTGGAGCGCATCACTGAATACAGAGGAATTTTTCGCTTAGAACCTGTGTAATCCTCCATGCTCTCTCTCCATTGACTGCCCAGCAAATCATTGAATTGAAAATGAAGCGGTTTGCTGGCTTCCAAAGCCAAATGCATGTCGGAAAGGGTGGTGGAGGCCAACGCTTTGCCCCCGCCTTTCAAATCAAAATCGATGCGATCAGCCAGGTCGGTGTAGGTTTTGACCACACTCGTCGTTGGCTCGCCAAAATGATCAAGAATGCTCGTCAGATCCGTATCCGAGGTCAAATAACTGGCCGTGTGTTTTACTTGCCATTCAAATGGATTGCTTACCGGGGAGGATGAGGACGATGACGTGGCCTGAGGTTTTTTCTTGGCCATTCCCCCCACGTCCACATGTGTTATCGGGTTCCCGCCCACAAACGCATATAAATTCATCCCATCCACTGTCCCAGCCGGGTCGGGACTAAGCCACCGCCCCAACCACGGCGCGTAGTACCTGGCCCCGTAGTAATAGAGCCCGGTGCTGTCGTCGAGCTCTTTGCCTGAATAGCGGTAGTCTTTGAGCTTCACTTCGGCTTGATTGGGTCCGGCGATGATTGCGGTGCCACCATAGGGAAAATACTCTTCATAACTGATCAGTTGCGCGTCTCTATCGTATTCGGACGTGATCGACCCCAGGTTGTCACCCACTTGAAAACGTAGACTTCTGGTTCCAGCCTGTGCACCTGTGACGCAGTAATGCATGATGAGTACACACGTGGAGCCATCCATGACCCGCAGGGTTTGCCTTTCCATGCTGATGGTTTCGGCACCTTGCGCGTTGACGCTGATGTTGCGTTTTATTTGGTAATTTCCAAGGTAGAGTTTGTCTTCGATGAGCGTAACGGCACCGCCGCTTGCCATGCGCTCGCTGACTTTGCGGGTGCGCTGTTCGTTGCTGCCATAGACGTAATAGTCGCAGTCATCCAACTCCTCGGGCCGCTCAATGACCCCGGCTTTCACCAAATTCTCACAGCAGTTGTATGACAGCGCTACCGTGTTGCTGATCTCGAGTTGGCGCAGATTTCCCGAGGCGTCATAGGCATCAGGCCCAAGGTCTTTTAGGCGGTTTGAATCATCTTCGACAGGAGTACTCTTGGCCCATGATGACGACGCAGCCACATGCTGCTTATTGACCAGGTTGCCAGAATCGTCGTAGGTATAAATTTCGCTGTAATTTTCCAGCTTGTCGGCATCGTTGACGTCGGGAAGCTGGCTGAAGATAGCCTGCTTGAAATCACCGGCAGTGATGTTATTTTTGTAGGTGTCCGCATTGATCCCCGGATGCTGCCTGCCGTTGACATTGGTCAATCGGTACAGTGCATCGTATGTGTAGTCTGAAAGCGGATCGACCTTTTGGTTGTTGTGGAACACGGTTTTAAACGTATTGTTCCAACTGCGCGTAATGTTGCCGACCGGGTCATAGGTGTAGTTGATGTCCTGCACGGTTTCGATGAATGTACCTTGTCGGGTACTTAGCAGGCCCAATAGTCGCTGGGTGGTCAACTCATAAGAATAATTGCTTGTGATGCCGTTACCATATTGAATGCGTATCCTCTGCCCATTGGCGTCGTAGTCAATCTGTTGGATAACTTGATGTTTGGATTGGTCGCCAAATGTGACATCCACCTGACTCAATCGACCCGCCTGCTCATAGGTATTTGCTGTGACCGAGCCATCCGGTGTTGTTTCAGATATCAATAATTTCAACGCGTTGTAGGAATATCGGCTGGTGAATACCTCGTTCTCCAGTACCGGCAAGGGATGGCTGTTCCAGTCGATTGGTGCTTTGTAGTCGGTGACCATCTGCCGGGATGTTTCCAGCAACTCCCCCTGCAGGCCAAATTGGCTGTTTACCGCGATGCCGGACAGATCATTGAGCTTGTAGAGTTGGCCTCGCAGGTTGCGATGCGGGATCAGCGGCTGGGTTTCGCCATAAACGAAGACTTCGACCAGATTGAAATCGGCATAGGAAGTAATGGGATCATCATTCGGCAGTTTCTTGATGCACAGGGCTGAGCACCTGTTCAATCTATCGTAAGAAATCAACTGGCAGTATTGGCGTGCGCTCAACGACCAGAGTTGGTTGCCAAAAATATTACTTAAATGCCTCTCGGTTCCAGCGTCAACGCTATCGACATAGACAGGATCTTTTTGTCCCATGGCGTAGCGATATTTGAAGTTATAATAGTTGGTGGCCTGAGTTTGATTGGATTTGAACAGCCGGGGGTCGATTGACAACAGTAGTCTGTTCTGAATGTCGGTTTGCGTATAAGCAATGAGTTGTCGTTTGTCCGCCTCAACCTGCACGTGCAAAAACTTGTTCCCAACGCTATCCAGGATCTTGACGCCTGGTGTATCGTAGAAGGCCGCCGCCTTCGTCAAAGCGTCTTTTTCGTCTATCTCCTGCTGCGTCGGGTTAGCCGGGTAATTGCCCATAAAGCCGATGTAATACGCCGAGTCAATGACCGTATCATCTTGGTCGTAATGCTTTTCATCCCATGGCGTAAATTCAATTTTTGAGAAAAAACCCTTGGGAGTGTCGATTCGGATAATTCTCAGCAGCGGGTCGTAGTGGCTGACCGTAGGCGAGGGGACCAATTGCTGATCAATGATTTCCTGCTGGGATTCATACAATGGCGAGTCGCTGAAATAGGGAAAGTATTGCTCGCAGGGTTTGCCTTTGTTGTTGTAAACCGTTCTGCCGCTCACGCTCCAGCGAGCATCTGTTTTGAGCTTGCTCTCAAGCTTCCTGGCAAAACCATCCGAATAATTAATGGCTATTTTGCAATCGAACGGCGCTGGATTTTGGCCGCTATGGTAAAAACGGTCTCTGAGCAGATTGATGGCACAAGGAGGTTGTTTTTCCTCTTTCCATGCCTGCAGGTTGTAATAAAAATAGCTTACGGCGCCTTGCAGATATTTTTCAGCGCCTTGGGGGTCGTCAAGAATCGCCTCAAATGAAGCACCGCTTTGGACCACGTATTCGGCAGGCTTGCCGTCATACGCGTAAAGCCGCATACCACCCACCGGATTGCCATCTTCCAAGCCAAACAGCGTGGTTACGATGACCTGGCCAAGCGGATCAAATATGGCTTGGGCGATGTTGCCGTTAATGTCGATCAGTTGGTAAGGCTGCAGCGTGAGGTAGTCTATCGATGCAGTTTGGGTGTTGGCACGCTTGTCGGGATCGGGATTCGTTTCATCAATGTATTGAGTCGTGTTGATGATCGTAAATTGATATGGCTGATCGTAGGCGACGATGGTTTTGACAAACAGCGACGACGCCGGGTCGACAAATGAATTTTCGGTTTTACAAGGTAAATAGTAGGACTGAGGCTGGCTACTGCTGTAGTAATGCTGCACGAGCCCCTTGTTCCACCAATAGCCACTTTTCAAATCATAGAAATACCCGCCGCAGGACTGAATGGTTTCATCCACCAGTTGTGGCCCGAACACTTCGGCAACGAATTCTTTGGTAAAAGTGGCCTTTTCGTTATGGTGCACCAAGGCGCGGCTGGATATTGCTTGCAATGGCAAAGCGTCTGACTGGTCTTCATTCCAGAAAAAACTCCTTTCCCAGGTCAATTGCTGCGCCTGGACTTTGCCAGGTGTTAGCGCGCTTTGGTAGGGAAGCGGATTATCAATAGCCGCCTGAACCGGCATGACATCGGCAAAGGAACAGTATTGTTTGCCATTTAAATCGAGACCGAAGACTTCAAACGTCTGATTTTGACAAAGCACCCCTCGGTATCGGTAGCTGTCTGTGTCTGCCGTGTTGATATGGTGGTTATATGCGGCTGTTGCTTTCAGCTGTATCTGCTCAGGGTATATGGGCAGGTTACCGGGGCGTCTTGGCAAAAAAACAGAGCAGGATTTTTTGATTTCCCCGCACTGCAGATCAACTTCCAGCGTAAATTCCTGCTGGACCCTGGGGTCGTTCGGGTTGCGTTCGTAGTGATAGAAAATGCTTTCTCTCGGGGTGGTGAGAAATGCCGCGTGGTGTTGATCTACAACGGGCTGAATGAGTTCTACCGTGAAGTTGGACTCGCTGACCGTGTATGGAATTCCTTGAAGAGGGCTATCATCCAGCGCATAAATCTCTGTGCGCATCACAGTGCCTTTGAGGGCCGCATAGGCCTGCAGTATGGTTTCGGTACCGCTCTGGTACACCTCAGGGTTGAATGCACTGTCAGGAAAATCATAGGCGTCTTTGTCGCCGGAGTAATATTCCTTTTTGTATTGTTTGCTGATCACCGCGTTTTCAATGCAGGCACCAGTGTGGTGCCAAGTCTTCGTGTAGACGGGTGGCACATACAATTCTTCATTCAACCTATTGGAAGGGAAGGCGGGGTTGGAGGCGCTCTTCGTGTAGTCTTCAAAGTTTTCGGTATCCCAGCTCTCCACAAAACCAAATCCTCTGAACTCCCTTTCCAGCGGGTCAAAGTATCCGTCGTGGTATTTATATGCGCTGGTTAAACGTGAGCCGGAAATTTCATCCGTGGTCACAGATTTCTCTACCACCTGGACCGGAAAGGGAAGACGGCTTGCCCACGGTCTGCCATTTTTTTTATCTTCCAGATAAAAGTTCGTGGAACTGCTGTAGTAGATATCGGTAACAGCACCCAGGTTGTTGTCTATTTTTGTCAGCAAATAGGGCTTGAGTGCAGGCTTGGTAACTGTTTGCCCTTGTAAGGTTTCCTCTCTTTCTCCACAGAAGTTGTAGTACCAGTGCCTCATCTGCGGGCCTGCTTTGGTGAACACCAATGCGGATGTTCCCTCTCCCAGAATGTCGGCAAAGCGGATACGGTCTATCTCACCAAAGTTACTTGGCAAATACAGGGTGAGTGGTGTGTCGGCGAATGAATTGCCAGCACGGTTGAGATAGATTTCGACCCGATCGGCATACGCAAAAATCAGATCTGCCGTGCCGGAACCATCTACGTCTGCCAGGAATATGCTTGATACCGTTGTTGTCTTGTCGAAGCGCGGCGCGTTACTTAAATTTACTTTCTCCCCGAAATGGCCGTACCCAAGATTGGGCCAAACCTCTGCCGAGCCATCCCTGATCCTTACTCTGTGGGATAGCCCGTCGCCAAACAGATCGGCAAAAGTAACCAACTCCGTTTCCAGATAATTTGCGGATGCGGGGAAGCCTGCCGGTAGTGGAACTGTCTGGGGAGCACCATAGCCAGCCTTGCCCTCGGATAAATAGAAAAGCAGATCAGGGTTATGAAATACCAGAAGATCTGCTTTGCCATTCCCATCAAGATCCACGCTTTCACAATGGGGGTTGGTGAAGTCAGTTGGTACAGACTGGAAATCGTGAAACGGGGACCAGCTACCGTCATACCTTTGGTCGAAATATCCCGCCACTTGTGGAGAGCTGACAACCAATTCCAACTGCCCATTGGCATCCAAACTTTGCAAACTGACCGCTGGGTTTTTGAAATTCCTGGTGATGGGAAATGATGCCAATTCTGATGACGGCTGAAACGCACCGTCCCCCAGCGGTTCATAGTAAAGCGTGGTTTCTGCGGTGCTCAACAGCATCCCTGGCAGTCCTTCGCCCTTTAAATCTATGGGTTGAAAGCTTGAGGGTTCAAGATAGCCGGGGAATGCATCGGCTTCGCTGATGGTTAATTCTTTGAATGCCGGTGCCAGAGCAGGAGAAAAGCTGGAATAGTCGAACTCTGCTGCTGGTAAAGATTGGCAGGCATAACTGCCATCCTGATTGATGCGATAACCGGTTTGAATAGCCGATTTTAAAAAAGAAAAAACTGGGGTCTGGTCATGGGCAAGCTGGAGTGCCTTTACCAGGCAGGGGTCGCTACCCAACTCGTCAAATGTATGAAAAACAAGAACACCTCGGCAGAGCCTCAATGTGCGTATCTCAAAACCACTTCGATAGCGTGAAAACGGATCGCTGCGCTCCGCCCATTCTCTGACCGGGCGGTATGGATCGCTGCCGGGCTTGTCCAGGCCCGTTAAGTCATACTCACCATAGTCAAAGACTACTTCAAACGCAAATTTCTCGGCTTCTGATAACTGCCCCGAAAAGTAATTCCCGTACTGAATGCTTTGAATATATTTCTTGGCATGTAATGAGCGATTGACATCATAGATTTTGTTGGAGATATTCTTTGCATCTTCTGGTTTGTAGCCATAGAGAATCTTGTTTCCCTTGTTGTCGACAGCTTCCTCAATGAGCCATTCAAATATTTTCGTTTCATCATCTGGATCTGCAATACGGGCATTTTTGTTTTTGCCATAGGTGAATGTGGCGTTGTTCTTATCGGTCACTTTCCACCAGGACTCTGCAGAAGACGGATTGATCCATTGCTCAATCAAAGAAAAGCTGCTTTGCTGGATTGGCAGGAAGGTGCGGACGTTCCAGGAAACACCACCATCGTCTTTTGTGACCTCTTCGGGCACCAACTGCCCATTTTCTTCTATGAATTTTGGGGTCAGTTCACCGTCATCCGTCGAATCAAAGGTGTCATCCTCGCTGTATTTTGGGATGCCGGTATCGGTTTTTCGGGAAATGTTTTGAAGAGAAACAGAAAATCCCAGCCCAAAAACATCGTTTCCGGAGCCTGATTCGTAGTTGAGGCTTAGTTGTGGTTCAAAGCCGCGGGCCGGCGTCAGAACAATAGGAATAGAGTAACTGCCGGTACCTGACAAAGCGTTCGATTGAAACGTGTCGCCTATGCCTTTTATGGCGCCTCCACCCTTGGGGAGTGAGATGCTGGCAGCATTGATTTCAATGCCAGCGCTGCTGCCTTTTGCCTCTGAGTTTTTGTTCATGGATTTAGGCTCTTTTCATCGGTTCTTCTGGGAACATATCAATCTGACTGGAGATTATTACTGGGATGAGGAACAGTCATTCGGTCCAGGTTGGTTTCGGCCACTGCGTACCAGAGCGAACGATGAGCGTTTAGCGGCTGAGCGTACGTAAAATTCCGTTTCGTGTGTTGTCCTCTAAGTCAAGTGTAAAAATTTTCATTCTCGATTGAGAAAATCAAGGGTGGCTATCAAAGATCTCTTGATAGCTCAGCAGTACTCTAGTGCATTAAAAAATAAGTTGAGGTTAAGAAAAGAAGCTGTTTTATATGCCTTCTTTTTGTTGACTGCTCGATAAAAATATTGTAAGCGAAAGCTTCTTCCGAGATTTTCGCGTACGAAATTCCTGTACGAATGTCCGCCTTCCGGCTGCGCTAAGCCTGCACATACTCTTCTCTGGAAAACTGAATCAACGCCATTGCCGATGGGATTCGGCCTGGCTCTGGTTTCTGGTACAACAGGGTTTGCTCAAGCTGCAAGCAGCTATACCAACGTTCTTCGCTTAGCCCAGAGCTAACATCGTGAGCGAAAATGACATATGCATTTTTTTAACAACCAGCCCGGCGTCCATGATTCTGCCAGAGATGCCGGGAGCTCCGGTGACCAGGGTGCGGCCAAAGGCGCTGCCGCCGGTGCAGCCTCAGGAGGTGCGGCGGGAGGCACAGCCGGAACGCTGGTTGGCGGGGCCTGCGGTCGGCGGGATGGCGGCTGCCGTGGGGGATATGTCGGCTCGTTGGCAGGCACAGCAGGAGGTCTGCCGGAAGGAGGCGAGGGAACGAAGGGAGCCCAACATCCGAGGCCGGCCGGGATGATGCTGGCCGTGCGTATTGCGAACGCCGGTGATACGCAACAGATAATTGAGCGGTTGAGGCAGCATGGCGCAGCCGATGTCGAAAGGACGAAAGGTACCTGGGAAAACGGCTACTGGGTAGACTTCGACCCGGTGATGCCCCCGCGGCTGGTGGATTGATGGCTCGAAATTTCCCAACCCGAATCCGTTCGTAGCCAGCTCACCAAAAAGGTGGAGCTTACGGGTTACAAGAAATCCTTTTCGTTTTTAGCGCTTAGTTGGCAAATGAGTTGGCAAATGAGCTGAAAAATGAGCGGTCAACTGCCGGATTCAGGTTTAACGGACAACGGCTTGATTAGAGGCTGCAGCAAGCCCGCTAATCGCGGCGTTGGTCCGATCTGCCCGCCTAATCGTCCCTGCGGGACCCGTAATGCTGGGTACCGTAGTATGTATTGGTCTGGCTGATCCAGGACTCATCGATCATATCCGGCCAGTTGTCCTTATCGAACCCTGGGGCGGATTCAAGGCGTTCCTTCTCGATATCCAGTATGAAACGCCTGTCCAGGGTTTCGAGTTGAAGCGTTAGCGCGCGCCATGGCACTGCATGAAGTTTTTCGCCTATGCCCAAGATACCTCCGGTGGCCAGCACTGCATAAGCCACGCTGGCATGCTCCATATCAAGCATTACTTCCTTGATTGCACCAAGGATTTCGCCTTTCTGAGTGTAAACATCCATTCCCACAGGCCAGGTGGCGCCCATATATCTGGGAGCGGGACTGTTACTTTCGGGCATTATTTTATCTAAGCCTTGAGTATTGTGTTCGTAAGTCATGTTGATCTCCTGCAATATATAATAAAGATCTTCTGGTGATACATGCATTCCAAGCCTTTTCATGAAGCTTATGGCTGCTGAAGTTTGCCTGAGCCAGCCGATGAGGTCGGTTCGGTGGCGAACACAGCATATCGGCCGGGGCATCCTCGATTGCTCCGGAGGTCCATTTTTGAAAGTTTCTAATTTGTCAGAATTGACAGGATAGCGGAAAACTACCTCCGTTCCTTAGTGTCTTCAGGGCGGTGCAGCTACAGATTCAGGCTGAGATATACCGCCGCTGACTTGCGGTAATTTGAAGGCGCCAGCTCTATCCGTTCCAGATCAAAGCTATCTATATCTTGTACGATTAATGGCGCGGTAGCGTAAAAACGCAAATCCAGTATTAGAAAAGGAGAGGAGAGCAATGCACGAATGGTGGCGGGAAGCTTTTAATATGCTGGCAGCCGAATTCTCCGATCTCCCAACGATCACGGAATTTATCCGAATCATTTTGCGTCTGACGATCGCCGCCATATCGGGCGCCCTTCTGGGCTGGGAGCGAGAGAAAAGCGGCAAGGCGGCGGGGATGCGAACACACATGCTGGTTTCTGTCGGTGCCGCACTTTTTGTCGTCGTTCCTCAGCAAATGCATATGTCAGACGCCGAATTGTCACGCGTAATTCAAGGGATAATCACCGGGGCGGGATTTCTTGGCGCCGGGACTATTCTTAAAGGCACCAGTGAAGAAACAGTGCAAGGGCTGACCACGGCCGCAGGTTTATGGCTGACGGTGGCGATAGGTATTGCCGCGGGGCTTGGGCGGGAAGCCACAGCCGTCCTGGGTGCTGTCCTGGCGCTAATAATATTGCATCTGATGCCGAAAATCTGGCCAAGAACGGGCACCTAGCCAACTTGAATCACACCCTGAACCTATAAATGAATTTATGCTGTGATCAAGACCCACGGACAAGACTATCGATCTGAACGAAATCAGGAGTACTATCGATTCATTCGGGATCGTCCGATACCGGTTGTTATCCACTTATCCGGAAATATCAAATCCCTGCTCTATTGAACCTGTCGCAAATATGACTCAATCCAACTGGCAGCGGACCAAGATTGTATGCACGCTGGGTCCTGCGACGGACCGGCCCGGCGTGATCGAACGGTTGATCGAGGCCGGGATGGATGTCGCGCGCATCAATACATCGCATGGGGATCATGCCGACCATGCGCGGCGTATTCGGCAGGTCCGACAGGCGGCACACGCGCTCGGCCAACCTGTGGCCTTACTCATGGACTTGCCCGGTCCCAAGTTCCGCCTGGGCGATCTTCCGGAAGGCTTCTGTAAGTTGGAGGAAGGAACGATGGTCACGCTGGCTGAGGCGGATGACGATGCAAAGGCGGACAGTGTCAGTGCGACCGCCAACTGCTGTCTGTTGCCAGTGCGAAACCGCGGGTTGCTTCAGGCATTGCGAACCGGGGAACCGGTATTCCTGGCAGACGGATCGGTCGAGCTCAGCGTGGAAAGCGTGGCTGCAAACCCAGCCCGGGCCGTGTGCGGGGTGCGCATCGGCGGCACTGTTCGCTCCGGGTCCGGCATCAATCTACCGGAATGTGCGATAGACATGCTGATTCCGACCGACGAAGATCGAAGGCATCTCGCATTCGCAGTGTCGCAGGAGGCCGAATGGGTTGGTGTTTCATTCGTGCAATCGGCTGGCGATCTTGCACGGGTGCGGGCTTGTTTTCCCCCTGGGCCAAGTCTCAAACCGCTGCTGATGGCCAAGATAGAAAAGCGCCGCGCGTTGGAGGATCTTGACGCGATTGTGGAAGCGTCCGATGGGGTAATGGTGGCGCGTGGCGATCTGGGCGTCGAAACCAATCTTGCCGAAATACCGATTGTGCAGAAGCGCATTATTTCGGTAGCTAATGCTCAAGGTCGACCCGTTGTTACCGCTACGCAAATGCTCGAGTCGATGGTGGAGCACGAGCATCCCACGCGTGCTGAAGCTACTGACGTGGCTAATGCCGTGCTGGATGGGACGGATGCTGTCATGCTTTCAGCGGAGACAGCCATCGGCGACTTCCCGGTGGCGGCAGTGCGATTTCTCCAACGCGTGCTTATCGCCACCGAGGAGGTGTATGGCGCCCGCATGGCGCAAGACTGGATGAATTCGGCGGAAACAGCCAGCCCTGCGAACGACGCAGGAAACGCCCTGAGCTTTGCGGCGTGCCTGCTGGCTGCCCGTCTCGGTGCTCGGGCTATCATTGCTCCCGTTCAATCCATGGAGATGGCGCTGTCTGTTGCGCGCTTTCGCCCCCAGGCGCCGCTTGTCATGGTCGCTGATTCTGTGCGGTTGTATAGAAGTCTGGCACTGGTCCGCGGTATTTCGCCACTCGTTGTCAACGTGCGTGATGATGGAGCGGACCCCGGGTCTTGTCTCGCACAAGCTCGAGAGTGGTTGTTTGCGCATGGGTTGGCGCAGGAAGATGATCCGGCTGTGTTGTTATCCACCTCCGGCGCTACTGGCGACAAGGTGGATACGCTGCAGACGGTCCGGTTGAAAGGTTAATGGGCCTTTAATCAGGGGCGCCTATAACTCCGGCAGGGTTCTGATATCGTCGGCATCTTTCGCAATTATTACGCGATTACGCCCGGCGCTCTTTGCTTCATACATTGCCACATCCGCCCGCTCAAGCAATGATTCCTTGCGTTCATCCGGCCTCAGCATTGCGACGCCAAGGCTGATGGTTACCGGGATAGTCAGCTCCTTTAGATGTAACGGCGTGTCCATCACCCCTTTACGTACGCGCTCGGCAACGACGGTTGCCAGTTCCAGATCAGTATTGGCCATGATAATAACGAATTCTTCCCCGCCAAACCTGCCTACCATGTCAAAATCGCGTACTGCCGCCTGAATTCGGCTCGCGACATGCCGGAGCACGAAGTCGCCAACGACGTGCCCATGGGTATCATTGATTTTCTTGAATAAATCGAGATCGATCATGATCAGGCACATATTGCCGGGAAAACCCCTTTGACTCTTATGCAGGTTCGCGTGCGCGGCGTTAACCTGATGCTCAAGAGATTCCATGAGGCCGGCATAATTCATCAGGCCCGTGAGTTGATCGATCGAGGCCTCCTGGTGTAACCGGTATGTTTCTTTGCGGAGGTTGTCCAGCGCCTTTTGCAGTTCCGCAACTTCCGGCAAATGATAACCCTCCGCCGTCAGATATAAATCAAGGGATGAGAGCTTCAAAACACAGTCTACGAGAGGTCGGGCGGTTGAAGCAACATCCGCGAATTTAACCGATAGGCTATCTATAAGCACTTGCTGGATAAGGCAGTGCTGCACCTGAAAAATGCCCAGAGGAATTTTCGCGCGCGCATAAGCAGCGGCGCTTGCAAGCCGGTCTCCAAAATACTCGGCGGTATCAAAGTTCCGGCCGTAGTACTGCAAGCGTTCGATCCAGGCTCTCTTGAAGGATTCGATACCGATATTTCGCTCGATCAGCGTAAAGCCCCGGCTGCGCGCCAGCGGCGTAAGGCAGGAATCCACCAGCTCGTCGGCTTTTCCGGCTATTACCTCGGTGCGCATGCGCTCGGCGAGCGCGACATGCTCCGCATTGAGTCCCAATATGGAAAGTACTTCCCGGATTCGCGTGTTGTCAAATCCCAGCGTTGCACAATAAGGAGTTGTTTGAGGATTCATATCTGGGTATATACATGAGATAAAATCATCTGGAATCCATACGGGGGTGGAGAAAGTTGCAGCATGAAGGATAACGGGTTAACCTCGACATTGCTACAGCCAACACTCTCGCGTACCCATACGGAGCACATCATGAATCTCGGCCGCCACGTAATATTGGCATCTGTCGTTGTCTCCTTTGCACTTGCGGGATGCGCGTCGCCACGGTCGTTTTTAGGAAGTTCATTTCTGCCTGTAACTTACAAGGATATCAAAAAGAGAGACGTACCGCTTCGGCTGAAGCTTGTTGTCGAGTTTCAGCGAAATGGCGTACGCTTCCCCATGGGAGAGGTCCCGCTGAGAGATTATTCAGGCCGGATACTCAGGGACACTGGCGTGATTTATCCCGTTGATGAGCTTTCACTGGGGCCGGAGCAGGAAGATGGCGAAATCAGGATCGTACTGAACAATGTTGCCGACAGCGGCACCGTTGCAGTGGAAGCATCCCGCACAGGAATTCCGCTGTGGATGGTTGGAAAACTGATTACGGACGCTTATGAGCTGTCGATGTTTATCAGCGTAAATGGAAAGACGTTCAGCCGCACGGGCATCCAGCATGCCGTTCATACCGCTATCGGCAACATGAGCGTACCCGACAATGTTCAGGTTTTTCCGGCGAACCAGGCGTTCGGAAAAGTGCTTGAACAGATGATCCTGCGTGCGCTGGAGGATTTTCAGAGTCGCGGCGAGCTGGTTTGGCTGGGCCTGCCGCCTGTGGATTGGGGTAGCGCTGGAACCCCGATGTTCAGTTTCGCTTTGAAATGCGGGGGTTCGTGCTTCACCCCAACTTACCTGGCTGTCTTCACGCCGAACCGGTTGTAATCGGCGATCTTGCTTACACCTTCAATGCAGGACAGAATGCTTTATTTTGATTACTGTCCTGTCAGAAACCTGCGTTCCAGCGGTTCTATCGCAGGACCCTCGATCACTGACCCGTCGGGCGCGAAGCGGCTGCCGTGACAAGGGCAGTCCCAGCTTGTCTCGACGCTATTCCAGTGCACTTTGCATTTCATATGCGTGCATACCGGCGAGACCGCAATCAATGTCCCGTCAGGAGCCCTATATGCCGCCAGCGATTCGTCCTCGAACTCCACGATCGCGCCTTTACCGGGCATTAGCTGCGATAATTGCGTCGTCTCCCGGTTGATCACGTAGTCCTTGATGAGGGATTTCACCACGCTCGCCGTTTCCTCGGCCATGCCTTTGGCTCCCTTCAGCGGTGAAAAACGGCTTGCTTTGACGAGGGGGGCAAAAACATTATCGCGCCCGGCGATCTGGTCAGCGATGAGCGATGCAGCCAGCGTTCCATAGGTTAAACCATCGGTCGCGAAACCGGTAGCGATGAAGCATCCTGTCGCATCCCGCCCAATATAAGGCAAGCCATCCGCTGTGCTGTAATTCTGCGCGGACCACCTGAACGCCACTTCGCGTACGTTAAAATGGGCCTGCGCGGAGGACTCGAGCCGGTCCAGGCTGATTTTCGCGTTTTCCTGTCCCGTCTTGTGTTCCTCTCCGACGCAGACGAGGAATGTTGCATCATCGACATCCACGTTACGAATCGACAGCCGTTCGACGCCGGTGCCCCAGAAGATTCCCGAGGGAAAGGAATTCCTGGCAATGCGTGCGGCGAGCCCATATTCGCGGTTCGCAATCATCTCTGCCTGCACCAGGTGCACGCCCTTCGGCGAGTGAGTGGCAAACACGATTTCCCTGGCTGTTACCTTGCCTTTGTCTGTACGCACTACGCGCTTGTCTTTATCCACCTCGATAACTGTCGAGTTTTCGTAGATACGGCAGCCCTGATTTGCAGCTTGGCGCGCAAGCCCGCGAACATAAGCCTGCGGATGAAACTGCGCCTGGTTATCCAGCGCCAGCACGGGCCCGGAGGGCGGCGCAAGAGGAGTGGGCAGCGCTTTTTCGAGATGGACGGATAGTCCTGCCTTGAGCGATCCCTGGTACTCTCTCTCCACGGACTCCTGCGCGTTCCCGGAAGTGGCATAACGGTAGAGGCGGCAGCGGCGGAAAGCACAGGGGATATCAAATTTACGCACCCGCTGGTCGATCTGTTCCACCGCTGCGCGACGGGCAGTAGCAACCGCACGGGCCGTATCGCTGTCCCATTGGTCAACGATATGATGTATCCCCTTGCTGATGGTCTCGTACAGGTTGCCTGTTGAGTTACCCGTGCTGCCGTAGCCGACATTGTGCGCTTCCAGCAGCACGGCCGAGGTGCCTTTCTCAGCCAGATTCAACGCGAGTGTAACGCCGGTAATACCACCCCCGACGATGACCACATCGGCCGTAATCTCTTCCTGAAGTGTCGGAAAGCCGGCTTCAGGCGCAGTCGCGCGCCAGACAGAAATCGTGTTCATGGTATTTTCCTTTTTGTTCAGAATAAGCGATGATGCCTATCGTTGAACATAAACCGGAATTGTTCTGTACGCTATGGCACATTAAGCCCTGCCTTGACAGCGCGTAAAGTGGCGCAGGCGGAGGAAATTTTAGTGCTGTGGTTGTCGGATAAATACTGATAATTGGTGATAGTTGCGCGTGCCAGACATCAAGGTAGGTCGGGCTCCGCCCGACATCATTTTTACGATCGTCGGGCAGAGCCCGACCTACGAAAAAGGAGAGCTGCTGTGAAACCGCTATTTATCATTTCTGCCATTTTTTTCCCGTTTGCAGTTACCGTTGCCCAAGCCGAGCCGCCACATTTAAAGGACCGTCAAACCGGCAAGTATCTGGGCAATCTCAGCGCCAACCCATACGATTCCAACTCGACAAGCAACCCGTATGGCCGTTATGGGAGCGAGTACAGCGACGATTCCATCAATAACCCATACGGGCGGTATGGCAGCCCCTACAGCAATGACAGCGCCAATAACCCGTACGCGACAAACCCGCCAGCGATATATGACACGGGTGGTGGTGGCCGATGAGACCCCCGAGTAGATTATGAGCAAGGTCAACTCTGCCGCTGAGCTTAAGTCGTACCTCAGTCCGGTGTGACCAGATCGGGCCTGGCGTAGAAATTGTACCCATGATCCTGCTTAGGATTGGAAACTCCCACGCGACTACCTTGTGCGAGCGTGCTCATCGTTAAAATCACCTGCAGCTTTAAATTCCGCACGCTGTCGTGGCTGCCATCGAGCGCGAGTCTGGCTAATTGTCGGGTTCGCTGCGTGGCGTGAACCGCCGAATGAGCTGATTACCCGACTGCTCTGGTATAAGTCGTCACCTGCTACGAGTCACCTGTTACGCTGCTGCTGCCGAGGCGCCGGCAGAGGTAGTGTCTCGAACACCGATATCGAATAATCCAGAAAAAGCTCGATTTTACGCTTGAGGTCACTTGACATTGTGATGCGCCTGGAGCGCAAGTCATCTGGATCCACGTGCTCGATGAGCAAGCCGTGATCGATCGCAATCTGAATATACTTTATCGCGGTACGCTGGCTGACGTTTGGCATGAGCTGATACAGCTCCGATTTGTGGAACCTCGTGTCATTGGCATCGTTGAACCTTAACCACATCCGCGTGAAGAGGTCGTAGTAGTTCAGGTCGTGGAAAAGCGTGTCTCCCAGAACATCCATCCAATACTGATCCGTATCATTTTGCAGATGTATGAGTTGGCGGCGCCGGACGTCCGCCTGTTTTTTCGGATTGCTCATTTCTCTTCAGATTTTTTTGTTTCGCGACACCCGCCATTATCTACCGCCGCAATTATAATTCTTATTTATATGCAATTTTACATGTATAATTACGACCTATAAGGTAAGAAATATATCGAAAACGGAAAGCTGCATATTGTCGGGAATGCCCAATCATGTTTAGCAGAATTGAAAAGAGCTACTTTCGCCTTTCGGGCAGCTTGCGCCCAAACCTTTTAGCTTTCCTTTACTGCCAGTTTTCCTATTTTGGCGGGGCCGCGCTCATCCTTTCCGTGCATCCGATTCCAATGATGCTGGGTATATTCGCCATGGCGCATGGGATGACGATAGCGGCCTATCTTATTCATGATTTAGGCCACAACGCGCTGTTCAAGTCACCGCGCCACAATGCCTTGATGGGCCGCGCGTTGAACTGGCTCACTGGCGGTTGTTACGCAACGTATGACAATGTGCGTACGACGCACATGAGGCACCACGTGGATAACGCAGATGTTATTTTAATCGACTATAGGGGTTATCTTGCGCGTCACCCGATTCAGCGGCGCACCGTGGAGGCGCTGGAATGGTTGTATGTGCCGGTTATCGAGTTCCTTATGCATGTAATGCTTATCCTCGCGCCATTTATCTTCAAGGAAAAAAAGGACCAGCGGACCCGGGTAATCAGGATAACCATCATCCGTTTCAGCCTGCTTCTGATGGTATTCCTGCATTCTCCACTGGCTTATGCGTGCTATTTGTTGGCCTACGCGATATTCCTGACGATTTTGCGTTTCATGGATGCGCTTCAACACAATTATGCTCTTGTTCCGGCGCTCGGCAGCAGTGACGATCTGGCAAGGCATAGAGGCGACCGGGGCTACGAGGAATCCCATACCTTCAGCAACCTGATCTCGACTCGCCATCCGTGGCTGAATCTTCTTACCCTCAACTTCGGCTATCACAATGCGCACCACACAAGACCTACGGCACCCTGGCACGAACTGCCAAAGCTGCATGACATGTTGTATGGGAATGATACGCGCGTTGTCATTCCCTTCGGGAAACAGTTATCGAGCTTCCATAAGAACCGGATAGGACGAGTTATTGGCGACGACAGTGAAACGCAGGGAAATCAGTTTGCGCAACGGCTTCGGGATGGCACCGCGGTGGGCGCGGGCGGGGTTTCTTTTCTGACGCCGCTTTAGCTACTTCGGGAACCCTGGGATTTTCATTGCGCTAACTTGGTGGGATATGGCTTGGCTCGAAAGTAAATCAATCCCGCTTGCGCAGGTACCATTGAAGAAAATCGGATATACGATTCTCGTATTCTTTACCCGCATAGGCGTGCATATTGAAATGCCCCCCTCCGGGGACGATCCAGATTTCTTTCGGCTGCCGGGCGGCGTCAAATAGACGTTCGGCTTCCGCCACTGTGGTATGCCGATCGTCTGTGCCGGAAATCAGTAGTAATGGCGCGTTGAGATTGCCTATCCGGCTGATGGGGTTCAACTCATCGGGAGAGGCGTCCAGACGAAACGATAACTGTGACAGCAGGAGTGGAGAAAAAACGGGACCGATCTGCCCAAGATGGAGCCGCAAGCGGTTTTCAACAGCTTCCTCGATAGTGGGATGGAGCGATTCGAGCACCACCGCGTCAAGCCGCAACGGATTTTTTGCGAGTACGATCGCGGCCGCCCCGAGTGAAACCCCGATGGCTGCGATCCGTTCGCCCGGGAATGTATTACGCAGATAGGCTACTGCGGCTTCCACGTCTTCCGACTCGCGCAAGCCGAAGGTGATCCGGTCTCCTGGCGTTTCGCCATGTGCCTGGAGATCGATGAGGAGAACGTTGTACCCTTGCTCATTAAGGAACTTGGCGCGGCTCAGCATTTCAACCCGATTGCTCCGGATCGAATGAACAAGCAACACGGCGCCGCCACCTCGGACTCCCCGCACCAGCCAGCCGTGCACACTGGAATCTTCCTCTCTTGCAGGGGTACTAACGGGAATCTGTACCGACTCGACCGGAAAATCGGTGGATAGCGTATTGACGGCAGTAGGCGCCGCGCCGGATAGAAGTTCGCCAACCCCAACGGCGACCACCAATATGGCCGCGATGCAGGAAAAAAGGGCGAGCACGCCGAGCAAAATCACGCGGCGCATAGTCGGCTGCTCATGGTCGGTTGCTCATAGTCGATTCATGGCGGAAGCGGCTGATATAAAACCAGCTATTTTGCCCTGCAGGTTTTGCGTGAGACCAAAACAGTGTCGCGGCAGGTGAGTTCTCATGCGGAAAGGGCCGGCTCAAAACAAGACCGGCTAGCGATGCTCCCGCACACCTGGTTTTCGCATCAACCCGGTCAGATTTTTAATGGCGGCAACCAGTTCATGCGATTCGACAGGTTTCGAGAGATGCATCTGATAACCGGCAGTTATCGCTCTCGTCCGATCTTCAGAGTGGGCAAACGCGCTCAGGGCGATGGCGGGCGTTTTCCCACCGTCAGTTGCGGGAAGACTTCTGACTTCGCGAATGAATTGGTATCCATCTTTTTCGGGCATGCCGATATCGCTTACTATCACATCGGGCCGATGGTTTTTCAGGATTTCCAGGCCCGCAGCGGCGGTGGCAACGGTAATCACGTCGGCTTGAAATAGCGTAAGCACCTCCTTGATGAGTTCACGCGCATCCTGTTCGTCATCAATGACCAGTACCTTTACGCCGGGAAGCGCAATGTGTCCATCCTCAAAGGTAATTTGCGTGGACGCTGCGGAACGATGGTCTTTTTTTTCGCTGATGGGAGCGAGCGGCAGGCCGATGATAAACGCCGACCCTTTATCCTCGCCGTCGCTTTCCGCCCGAACCGTTCCTCCGTGAAGTCCCACGAGTTGCTTCACGATGGCAAGCCCCAGGCCCAGGCCGCCGTGATTTCGCGTGAGTGTAGAGTCAGCCTGACGGAAACGGTCAAAAACATAGGCAAGAAACTCGGGTTTGATGCCCATCCCCGAATCCTTTACGACAACATGAAGATGAGAAGACACTTTCTCGACTATAACCTCTACGGTACCGCCCTTGGGAGTAAATTTAACCGCATTGGAAAGGAGGTTCCAGATGACCTGCTGAAGCCGATTATTGTCCCCTGAAACCCATCCGGCAGCCGGGTCGATGGTTTTCCGAATGCGAATCCCTTTGGCCTCGGCCGCCGGAGCGATGGATTCAACCGCGGCCTCGGCGATGTCCGCAAAATCCAGTAGCTGCACGTCAAGCCTTACCTTTCCCGAGATGATACTGCTCATTTCGAGAAGGTCTTCGATAAGCTTATTCTGCGCACGCGCATTCCGCTCGATGGTTTCCAGGCCTCGCTGGATGTCTTCCTTGCCCATCGTTCCCTGCAATATGAGCTGCGACCAACCAAGGATCGCATTGAGCGGCGTCCTGAGCTCGTGAGACAAGGTAGCGAGAAATTCATCCTTCAACTGATTGGCGCGCTCGGCTTCGCTTCTCGCGATTCTTTCATTCTCGAGAAGTTGTTTTTTTTCCTCGTCTGCCCGCTTTATAGGGTCGATATCGGTATTTGAACCGACCCACATCAATATATTTCCTCTCGCATCGCGTCTCGCCTGAGTCTGAATCAAATGCCAGCGGTAATCCCCGTCGGCTCGCCGGAAACGGCATTCCATCCGGAAAGGCTCGCCTGTGTTCAGAGAATGCCGCCACCGCTTGAGGCTCTCATCCATATCTTCGGAATGGATGAGTTTTGTCCATTCCCAGCCTGCCATTTGCTCGGGGGCAAGGCCTGTGTAATCTTTCCATTGCTGATTGAAATAATCCAGGGCTCCGTCCGCCCGGGCGGTGAATATTTTTTGCGGCATTGCTTCAGCCATGAAACGCAAGCGCTCGGTGCTTTCGCGCAGGGCTTCCTCCGCGTGCTTGCGTGCCGTGATGTCTCTAAAGCTCCAGATGCGGCCGACGCGCCGCTCTTCAATGTGCTGTATCTTTGAAAAGCGCTCGAACACTCTGCCATCGGCCAGTTCCAGCAAATCATAACTGTCCGGTGGCCAGGTTGCGTAGATTTCCTCCAGCTTATCCAGGAATTGCCGCGGATCTGCCAAATGCTTGCAGCAGAATTTCAGAAGATGCCGGTGTTGCCCCGTATCGATAATAGCGGGGTGGATCTGCCACATCTCCAGATACCGCTCGTTGAAGCGAAGTACATTATCATGCTCGTCGGTAACCAGGATTCCATCGGCTGTCGATTCTATGGTGGCACGCAGGATAGACAGCGAATGGTCAAGTTGCCTGGTTTTCTCTTCCAACGCTTCCTTGACCTGCTTGAGCTCGTGCTTGACAACCTCACTCGCATGAAGAATGGTATCGGAAGGTTGCAAGGTACGAGAGGGTGGCTGCCTTTCGTCATTATCTTCCATCATGCATCTTTCCTTTTTTTAAATCCTGGCAACAGCTATAAAGCGACGGTAAGCAACAGGCGCCAAGCCCTGGTAATTTTTTCTTTGACAATGGTATACGTGGTAGGTTTTATTATCATAGGCATCGCCGGACGAGGGATTCCCCAAGTCATTCAATTCCAAAAGACCGAACAATACCGTTTTCGGATCAGTTCGTTACATAACCAGGAAGGCATTAGTATATATGGGACCTGTTCCTAATTGGTATTGGCGATATCGTGCCCTGTTCCGAGAAAATCATCACGATATGGCATAATTTCTTTTTTCTTGGGAATAATGCCGTAAGTTCGCGGCGTGCAAGCAATCAAAACACAAGATTATGCTAATCTGCATGGGCAACGAGAAGTGGAAAAATAGTTTGGCTACGTTCTTCCTGTATATATGGTAATCAATCGATATATCAAATATCGAGGCTGAAGTTGAAACGGAGGAGCGGATACATATGATTCAGGCAGAAATGCCGGGCTGGTTGCGCGGCAGCGAAATGGGCGAACTTATCTTTAATCATGATTGGGCTGAATCTGACCTCGGGCCAATCTCTACCTGGCCCCTGAATCTTCAGTTTTCAGTTAACTTCATGCTTTTGCTGCCTTCCCCTGCCTTGTTATTATGCGGGCCGAAGCTCATACAGATCTATAACGACGGTTATCGCGACTTGATGGGCGCGAAACATCCTATGGGTCTAGGGCAGCCAGTCTCCGCATGCTGGCCCGAGGCATCGGATTTTCTGTCGCCTATCTGTGAAGGTGTGATGAAACTGCGGGAATCATTTATTTTTGATGATCAGCGGCTCGTTATCAATCGGACGGGTACGCTTGAAGAGGCTTTCTTCAAGTTTACCTTCAGTCCTATTTCAGAGGATATCGGCCTTCCACGCAGCCTTTCCGATGAAGCCCTTACTCAAACAGGCGGGGCGCGCGCCGTGTTTGTGGCGGTTAGCGAGAAGACTGAAGTAATCAAAATACGCGCGTGGGAGTCGGAACGTCACCGCCTCAAAGAGGCGCTGCAAGCGAAACGAATACAACTGCTGGAAGAAGTATTCCGTAATGCGCCGTCTTTCCTGCATGTGCTTCAAGGACCGGAATTTGTCTTCGAGCTTGCCAATGACGCGTACTACCAGTTGGTCGGCCACCGCGAACTGCTGGGACGCCCGCTATTTGAAGCGCTTCCCGAGGCGGAGAATGGCAATTATCGTTGCAACCTTACGAGGGTGCTGACAACAGGAAAGCCGTTCATGGGATTCGAATTACCTGTGACAGTTACTCCTAATCCTGGCCAACAGCCTGAAGACCGCTTTATTGACGTTATTTATCTCCCTCTCGCGGGCGAGGACGGCACAAGCCAGCGTATCCTTGGTCACGGAATTGACGTTACCGAGCATGTGAAAACGCGCCAAAAAACCGAAAAGGCGATGCGTGAAGCACAGGAGCGCTTCCGAACTGCATTCGAGATCGACACGGTCGGTGTTATTTTCTTCACCACGGACAACCGGATTACCGAAGCGAACGGCGCCTTTCTGAGGATGAGTGGCTTCAGCCGCGAAGATGCGAGCGCGGGTCTATTGCGGTGCGACGACCTTACGCCGGCGGAATGGAGAACGGTTTCTTCGCGAGCTACGGAGGAACTCAAGGCAACGGGACGCATTTCTCCTTATGAAAAGGAATTATTTCGCAAGGACGGCTCACGCTGGTGGGCACTGATTGCAGCAAAAGAACTCAATGATAATGAGTGCGTCGGGTATCTTGTTGACATTACCGAGCGCAAGCGGGCCGAGCAGAGCCTGCGCGAGAGCGAGACAAGATTCCGCGCTATCGCGGAAGCGTCGCCGGCACTGACCTGGCAAGTGGATACGAAGGGGAATGCGGTTTATCTTAACCAGCGATTTGAGGACGTACTCGGTATTGCCGTGAAAGATCTGATGCCCACCGGATGGCGGTCGGTCATTCATCCGGACGACGCTCCGGCGTACGCGGCAGCGTTCGAGCAGGCGTTGCGCGACCGCGTACGTTTTCGGCACCGGCTCAGGATCAAGACTGCCGAAGGGGAATGGCGCTGGTTGAAGTCTTATGCGTTGCCGTGGTTTACCGCCGCCGGCGAGTATGCGGGACACATCGGCATATCAATAGACATCACCGAGGCAGTCAACGCCGAAACAGCCCTGCTGTATGCCGACCGCTGCAAGGATGAGTTTTTAGCCACGCTTGCGCATGAGTTGCGTAATCCGCTTGCGCCGATTGCCAACGCGCTGGAGATCATCGCGCGTCCGGGCGGCGCCGTGGATGTTCCGCGCCTGCTGCCGATGATCAACCGCCAGGTCAATCATATGGTCAGGCTGGTGGACGATCTGCTGGAGATATCGCGCATCACCAGTGGAAAGGTTGAGCTGCGGCTGGCTCCTTCGGATCTGGCTGTTGTGCTGTGTAATGCTGTCGAGGCAAGCAGGGCGCAGATCAGCGAGAAGGAACATAAATGGGAGGTATCCATACCTGAGGTGCCTTTAATCGTTTACGCCGACTCCGTACGCCTGGAGCAGGTATTTACGAATCTGCTCAACAATGCAGCACGGTATACCAGAAAGGGCGGGCGAATCTGGTTGACTGCCCGTCAGGAAAGCGGTAACGCCATCGTATCCGTGAGGGACAACGGTATTGGAATTTTGCCGGGTATGCTGCCTCGTTTGTTCGACATGTTCGCTCAGGAACGCCGGAATGGGGAGGGAACGCAAGGTGGGCCCGGTATTGGGCTCAACCTGGTCTATCGTCTCGTTAAAATGCACGGCGGTTCTGTCGAAGCCATAAGCGAGGGGGAGGATAAAGGCAGCGAATTTATTGTACATTTGCCATTATCGGAAACAACTATGCACGGAAAAACGCCTGAACCGCTGCAAGCGGACGCCACGGCGCGCAAGTTGCGCGTATTGGTGGTAGACGATAATCATGATGCGGCGGAAGTGCTTGTCATGCTGCTTGAATCGATGGGTCTCCATGTTGAGGCGGTTAATAGCGGTCCGGCAGCGCTTGCGGCCATTCCCAATTACCGGCCCAACGTAATCCTCATGGATATCGGCATGCCGGGCATGGATGGTAACGAAGTGGCGCGCCGCATTCGCGAGCAACCGCAATTCGACGATATCAAGCTGATAGCGTTGACTGGCTGGGGTCAGGAGAAAGACCGCCAGCTCTCGCATGAGAGCGGCTTTGATTATCATCTGACCAAGCCTGTGAATTTCAAGGTGCTCAAGGATTTGATCACCGCCATTTAAGCCGCCTGTCGGACTTAAAGGAAATCGGCCGCAAAAGCGTCTGGCCGGTTCACATTTCGCCGCTTCGACCCTTTCCCGCAGCCTGCCTTCAGGTGCTGGTTCGCCAGTCCTCTCTTCTTTCTCCCGAATCCCTGCCGACGCTGCCTATGTGCGATTCTGCACAGTCGAAGGGGTACGAATACGCCTAGTGTGAAAACGAGTGGCCAAAAGGTCATTTTGCATGATATTCGGGAATTCATCGATTACCGGGTGCGGCTTAAACGTGTAAACCGAAGCCTTTTCCAGAGGCATTGCCTCAAGAACTTGCGAATTTGCGATTGGTTTTTTTCATCAAGGAGAAATTATGCCTGCTTCTCTTAAACCTTTAAATCAACAGGTGCTCGTTATTACCGGCGCTTCAAGTGGTATTGGTCTTGCTACGGCCAGACTGGCTGCTGAGCGCGGCGCCAAATTGGTTCTTATCGCGCGCAGCGCCGAAACGCTCAAGGGTCTTGCAGCAGAAATCGGGAGTTCGGGCGGCGAGGCTATCCATGTTGTCGCGGATGTTGCTGATCGCGAAAAAATATATGCCGCGGCTCAGGAAGCTATCCATTGCTTTAATCGAATCGATACCTGGATCAATAATGCCGGTGTCTCAATCTACGGCAGGCTGGACGAAGTGAGCGAAGCCGATAGCCGACGGCTTTTCGATACTAATTTCTGGGGCGTCGTGAATGGCTCGCTTGCCGCATTGCCCCATCTCAAAGAACGCGGCGGGGCACTCATTAATCTGGGCAGTGAAGTATCTGAAGCCATTGTGCCCCTGCAAGGCATGTATTCTGCGTCCAAACATGCTGTCAAAGGGTTTACCGATGCACTTCGCGTGGAAATCGAAGAGCTTGGCAAAGCGCCGGTATCGATTACGCTGATTCAGCCGACCGCCGTCAACACACCCTTTCCCCAGCATGCCAGAAATTACATGGGCAGGGAGCCAAAATTGCCGCCTCCGTTGATAAACCCGGAGCAGGTAGCTGAAGCGATACTGAAAGCAGCCACGGAAGGTGGGCGCGATGTGAAAGTCGGCGCGATGGCGGTAGTCAATACCGCAATATCCAAGCTGATGCCGAACCTGGGCGACAAGTTGTCGGCCAGGCGCGGGAGTAGTCAACAAGAAGTTATTCCGCCGCTCCACCCGCAGGGCATATTATATGAACCGGGAGAATCAGGATCTGTCCGCGGTTATGCATCTTCATGACAAGAAGATCGTTCGTTCCTGTTTTCATTCAGGCGTAATAAATACAAATGAATTAATTTTTCAGGTCTATGTTCGCCGCCGTACATAAAAGAGCATCTACGCCCATTAAGATGGGATCACGTCTCAGCTTCTAATAGCGGAGATAAGCTTCCCACGACAGCACTGCCGCCGCTTCAAGCGTCAGAACTGGATGCCGGGGTGGTGCCACAGGGAATTCTTTATTTTTTGGATATCAGGAGATAAAAATGCCTACATCAAAAAGTAGTGGTGGCGATAGCAAGCGCGGTTTTGCCTCGATGGACGAAAACAAGCAGCGCGAAATCGCGAGCAAAGGCGGTAAAGCCGCCCACGAAAAAGGAACCGCTCATGAGTTTGATTCTGCAGAAGCGCGCGAAGCCGGTCGAAAAGGGGGTGAAGCCTCGCATGGCGGAAAAAGCGGTTCGGGCAGCCACTCTTCATCTTCTGGCCGTGGCGGGTCCTCCGGGCAACCTGCCAAGGGCGGCAGCCAGAGCCATAAGAACAATTAAGTAGATAGAACCAGAGTAAAAAAAAAGGTGGGCTTCAGCTCACCTTTTTTTGAATTTGCCCCATGAGGTGATAAAAGCATGGAAATCGCAGCGCACGGTTTTATACGCGTAAATGCCCTTGCTGATGCCACCCATGTTGATCATGGCGGGCTTGAGATTTCAGACAGCGTATCCGCAACAGATCCGATATCGGAACCCTCGACAGCAAAATCACCGAGCGCCACAATTCCTACCAGACGTTGGTCCGCATCGACGATGGGCAAGCGGCGGATCTGGTGATCGCTCATGAGCTGGGCTGCCTCCTCTACCGAATCGTCCTCATGTGCCCAGATAACGCCTTCCGACATGATATCCCGAACCGGGGTGCTTGGGTCTTTGCCTTCGGCGACCGCCCTGATTGTAATGTCCCGATCAGTTATCACACCGAGCAATTGGTCATCTTCTCCTACCGGCATGACCCCGAAATCGCCGTCACGCATTTCTTGCGCTGCTTCTTCAATCGTGGCGTCTGGACTGATCGTATGCACGTCTGCCGTCATTACCTCACTCACTGTTTGCATGTGAACCTCCTCATAAATGTTTATAAATAGACTGCTCATGGTAAACCACGTGATTCCGTTATAGTCCCGCTCTTTCTTTCCTGCTAGGCATGGGCTCTCCTAAACGCGAGTTGCCGCTGCAGTTGCGCCGAGTTCCAATGATTCGGCAGCTTTCTTTCCGGCGAGAAATGCATGGTCCGAATTATAGTATTCCCATTCACTATATCGGCCGGCCAGGATGATGTCATGTTCCGCTAACCACATCCTTATGGTTGCGACATTCTTCGCACGCTGATGATCGTAGACTACGTAAGCGTACGGCATGTCCACCAAATTGGCTGTAATGAGCCGATCGTCACCTGACAGCAGGCCAACTTCGATGCAGTCCTGCCAGCATCGGTCGATCAGCTCCTGTCCGTTCACAGGCAGGGGCTTCCACGGTGAATAGGTGATTTCGCAGGTCAAACCAAAACCACCAGGCGGATTGCACCCCGGACTTGCGTTCCCCTGCACGAAAATACGGTGAAAAATTGTATCTTCAGGATAGTAAATCCAATGCTTGTCGGTTATTTTTTCACGCGCGACACCCAGATTGACACAACACACCGAGATATGGCACAAGCCCTTTGCAGCATCCCGGACTCTATGCGGCGCCTCAGCGCCAATCATTTTGATCAGCTCGGGCAAGGGTATGGTGCTCACCAAAGCGTCATACTGGAACACCCTGCCATCCGCGAGCGTTACTAGCCGTTGAGTGGGTGAAACCTCGACAATTTCGGCATTCAGTTCAATCTTGCCTTTGATATGAGGCAAAAATCCAGACATCATCGCTTGGAACCCGCCGTTCAAAGGATATCCAAACCGGGCATTGGGTCCCATCGGCTTGGCAACGGGCTCAAGAGCGCCTTCTATTATTTCCTCAAGATCAGGTAATGGCACGCGGCCACCCAGCCAGGAAGTTTCCATTTCACTCAAGGGCACTGTCCACAGCTTTTTGTTGTAAGGAATTGCAAAATGCTTTGCTATTCCCTTGCCCCACATCTTGTAAATGAATTGCTCGAAATTTTGAGAGCCGTCCTTTTTGAAGGACGCGCAGGCCGATGCAGTGGCAGGTGATGGAGTTGATGGAATTGTCACAGTACCGTCCGCGCAGCAATCACTGCCGGCACCGGACGCGGAAACCGTGCTGTTACGGCTTTCGACCGCTTCAACCACCTTGGCAGGCTTATCATGACTCAGACTTTCGCCGAAGCGGGCCTCCATGGCACCGACAATACACTCTTTGATCACTTTGGGCGGCAATCCGTACAGCGCACCTTGAAAGGGGTAGCGCGTATAAACGCCTTTGCTGTATACCCATGCTTCGCGGTTCTGCCAGTGGACATTCTTGCCTAATAATATTTTATAAAGCTTCTGGACATAGTCATCGTTCGAAAACATGATGTGCCCGGCATGATCGAAAGTAAAACCCTTATCCTGGATAGAACGGCACCAGCCGCCCACGGTTGCATTCTTGTCGAGCAAGAGCGCGTTTTTTCCAAGATGATAGGCGGCGCTCAGGCCAGTTGGACCGGCTCCCAGGATAACGCACTCATAGTTTGTCACAGTGGATCCAGTATCAAGCCTGGAACGCTCCCGCCCAGCTGTTTGCCTGGAACTTGATCGCTTCTCCAAGGTTTCCGACATCAGGCTATGCATGCGTTCTGCGGTAGACGTCCAGGAATTGGCTGATACGATGCTTCGGGTTATTTCCACCCGGCTTTTTTGCTCGTCCGGTTTTTCATCCAGTGCCCGCTCACATGCCGAAATGAATTCGGCCCTGCTGGAAGCAATGGAAACCGCCTTCCCATAGAGTTCCACCACGTCTGCAATACTGGTGCTTACCACCGGTAGTTCCGCGACCATATATTCCAGCGTTTTGGTAGGGCTGATGAAACGGGTGGATTCGTTGAGCGCGAATGGAAGCAGACACAAATCCCAACCGGCCAGGAATTTTGGCAGAGATTCGTAGGATTGCTGGCCCAGGTAATGAATATTGGATCGCTGGGGCAGATCCGCTACATTGATTTTAACAACCGGGCCTACCAGCACTATCTGCCATTCAGGATGCGCATCAGCCAGCTCTGCAATGAGCCCGATATCAACCCGCTCATCAATCACCCCGTAATACCCCAGCCGTGGCCGAGGCATGCCCAAGTGTGAGGGGTGATCGGCTGTGCGGTCCAATGCCTGCGCAAAGTGGGCGATGTCCACGCTGCTTGGAAAACAGTGAACATCAGGATGGCGTTCACGCTTTGCCCGGAACAGACCGGGGCCGCCGGTAAAGACAATATCGGCCACTTTGAATAATGCATTTTCGCGCTGCAGCAATTGTTTAGGCGCATTTTTGAAAGCGGCCAGCTCATCCATGCAGTCATATACGATCAGGCAGGGGTCCAGTTCCGCTAGCAGCGGTAAGGCCATGGGTGTGTAAAACCAGGCGATATGGCTTTTGTGATCCGAAACCAGTTGACGCAGCAGCGGCTTGAGATAGGGCAACTGGTCATCGTGAAAGCCGGCTGCTTTTACCGGCGTATGCGGACGGCACACCATTACGTTTGGATGAGGCGTGGAAACTACGGCAAGATGCTCTCTTTCATGGAACTTCGGTTCCTCGAAGAAAAGAATCTTGTAGTGCTCCGCCAGCCGGGACAGAAGATGCTGCGGGCGTTGATAGACAAAGTCCCAACGCAGGTGTGACAGCACGATAAGTGTTTGCATTGTATCTCCCTAAACTCATCAGTTAAACCATGGCTTGGTCAGATAACTGGATTTGTGAGGGCCAGCCTCTGGCGTCGATTACTGCCTGCTACCCTTGATATCAAGCCACTAGCGCTGATCCGGTCCTGGTTTGCAGGGAAAGCACAATTGCGGCTCTTTGATGTGTAAGTGCTTCCCTTTCTTGAGGTGGACATTAATCTCGGAAAGTCATGAGTTCTGTTCGGTAAGCAACAGTGTCAACACACGCATATGGCTGGGTAACTACTTCGGCGGCCGGAAAAACTGGTCCTGAGTTATGTATGCTTCCGAACAGAGCTCGGAATTTTCGACACTTAGCATGTCGCCATTCTCTACTTTTGCAAGCCAGTCGAGATAAGGTTTGAAGGGCCCCAATATTCAGCAGGGCCTGGGAGCGACTTTAAACCGTTCGACTCTTCTCCCCGGGCGGGAAGGGAAAACTCAACCCGGCAGTTTTGTAATGTCGTTGGATATAAACTTTACTCAACGGCCATCTGCTGCATTACCTATCATGAGGAGAACAAAATGGCGTTAAATTTATTTGAAGACAAAGGCTGCGCGCTCGACAGGCAGCGTTTTACCTGGAAAGAGCTGGTGCAACCGCCTATCAGCAAACTGGACGATGACGCATTTACGCGTATGCGGGTAATCCTGATGAATGGCATCGAGATGGAGGCATTGCGTTTTTCGCATTCATGTGCCCGCATGAATGGCGCGCTGCAATTGCCCCTGGCCCAGATACGCCGGGTCGAGCAACATCAGGCGTCAATGGTAAACGGGTTGCTCGGCGCGGACCACTCGACGCTGGAGACAACCATCGGGTATGAACAGCTCGCGATCGAGGTTACGGCAGTTGTCGCGCAAAACGAGCCCGACCCGTACCTGGCCCAGGTATACCGTTTCGGCATGCTTGAGGATTTTGACCATCTCTACCGCTACACCGCGCTGCTGGACCGGCTGGAAGGCAAGGATGCCAATAACATTCTGCAGTGTTATACGGACGTTGTTCCAGGGCGTCCCACCTCAGTCGAGCACCGCGCACCGCTGGATGACCTGCGAGAACATTATGACCGCTCGAACGCTGCGCCGATTTCGAAACTGCACGCTTTGACCATCATGTCCAGCGAACAGCAAACGCATAACTTTTACATGAATGTAGGTCCGCTTTTTGCGGATCCGGTAGCGCGTCTGTTGTATGCCGAGATTGCTTCCATAGAGGAGCAGCACGTCACGCAATACGAATCCATAATCGATCCCAATGAAACCTGGCTGGAGAAATGGCTGCTGCATGAAGCCAATGAGGTCTATAACTACTATGGCTGCGTGCAGCAGGAATCGAATCCCCGCATCAAAGCGATCTGGGAACGTTGCCTCGACTACGAATTGGGACACTTGCACGTCGTATCGGAGTTGTTCAAGCAGCATGAGCGCCGCGATCCTGCCGAGATTCTGCCCGCGGCGCTCCCCGAGCCGATCAAATATGAAAGCCAGCGCGAATTTGTACGCCAGGTGCTGAGCCAGGAAGTCGATCTGCGCGCCCTTGGCACACAGTTTGTGGACAAGTCCCAGGAAGGCGCGGCATCACAGCAATACCGGAACCACATGAACTCGTCCGGTTCGCCGACGGATACCGTTGCGGCAGGCTATCAGTGGTCCCCCGGTACGGAGCTCGCCCGGCGCACACAGCTTGCCTACGAGGACGCGCTCGCTCGCGACAAAGAGTTGACCCGCTAGCAGCCCGTCGGACTTAAAGGAAATCGGCTGCAAAAGCATCTGGGCGGTTCATATTTCGCCGCTTTTTCGACCCATAGAATAACTATTAGCCTTCCAAATCCGCAAAATCTGCCCTCACTCAGTCACTTTTTCGCTGCGATTCTTCAAGCCCGGCAGGCTGCCAGGAACGCGATAGACATCGATAGACATAAGGAGATAAAGATCATGGAGAAAAGCACAGTGATAGGAACCAATCGTACCGGTATTGACATGTCGCCGATCGATATCAAGGAAATGGTGGCACTGGCCAATGCCACGCCCGCTTCCTCGCCGGGCGACGAACAGGCGATTGCAGACATGCGCGGTCAATACGTCGCCGAAGCCGGCGTGCCGGGTTCAATCCCCCCTCCTGGTACGCTGAAGGGGGTTGCAAGCACTGCAATGCAAAAACTGACGGGGAAGAATCCAGAGGCGTTCATCGACAAGCTCGGCTGCAGACTTGCATTCGAGCGCAGCGGCGTCCGGCTTTACGATGCGCTCATTGCAAAGTGTTCGTCGGTGTCGGCGGGAAGCTCCGAAATTCCGCTTGAGACGTTACGGAAATTTCGAAATGAAGAGTTGCAGCATTTCAAGATGGTGGAAGGGGCGATGCGTTCGATTGGCGCCGACCCAACCGCTCAGACGCCGTCGGCCGATGTTGACGGCATGGCCTCGTTGGGCTTGGTGCAGGTATTGACCGACCCGCGCACTTCGGTGGCTCATTGCCTGGAAGCAATTCTCATCGCCGAGCTTGCCGATAACGATGCATGGCAACTGCTTATTGTACTTGCAGAGAGAATGGGTATGGATGATATGGCGCGGGAATTTGGCGTCGCGCTCAGGGAGGAAGAAGACCACTTGATACATGTTCGGCAATGGTTCAGGAAGGCAGTGCTTGATGATGCGGCCGTGACTCATTAGTCCCGGCGCTACAAGCTGGCTGGAGTTACAAGATCGGTGCAGGAATATGAGAGAAATTCATTTTGACTTTTGATTCCTGTATGGCGCCGGATTCCCGCTAAAAACTGGAAACAGTGAAAATACTTATTCATACCTGTAAGCGGGCTGCCGCGCTCGAGAGCCGGCCGGGTGATCCAAGTGAAATTGCTGAAGGTAAAACTATGAATGAGAAAGAAGGCGGGGTTTTTGTGGAAGAGGTGGCGCTGTGGGGGGGGCTCGAATGCACGGTAAACCGAGTGGAAAACCGGTATTTCAGCCAGATGGACCGCAATGGGCATGCCGAACGAATATGCGATCTCGCGCGGTTTGCCTCCCTGGGCATTCGGGCGATACGTTACCCGGTTCTTTGGGAGAATACGGCCCCCGATGGGCTTGACCAGGCAGATTGGTCCTGGCCGGATGCCCGACTGCCAGAGTTGCAGGCACGCGGCATTACCCCGATTGTAGGGTTGGTGCATCATGGAAGCGGCCCGATGCATACCAGCCTGACCGACACCCATTTTGCAGGGCAACTTGCCGCTTTTGCCGGGGCCGTGGCGCAGCGCTACCCTTGGGTGGAGTATTACACGCCGATTAATGAACCGTTGACTACGGCACGCTTTAGCGGCCTATATGGCTTGTGGTACCCGCATGGACGTGATGAGCGGACATTTATCCAGGCATTGCTGAACCAGTGCCGCGCCATCGTGCTATCGATGCGAGCTATCCGTCAAGTCAACCCCCATGCAAGGCTTGTACAGACAGATGACCTGGGCAAGACCTATAGCACGCCTGAAATGGCCGAACTAGCGAGTTTTTATAACACTCGCCGCTGGCTGGCCTGGGATTTGCTGTGCGGAAAAGTGGGGCAGGAACATCCGCTCTGGGAATACGTCACCAGCACGGGCATCGACCCTTCCGAATTCCTGTGGTTCAAGGAAAATAGTTGCCCGCCCGAAATCATTGGCATCAACTACTATATTACCAGCGACCGGTGGCTGGATCAGCGCGTCGAGCGGTACCCCGCGCACTGTGTGACTACTTACCGGGGTTATCACTTCGCCGATATCGAGCCAGTGCGGGTGCTTGCCACCTCGATGTCCGGTGTGGGGCCCTTGCTTGAGGAAGCCTGGGAACGGTACCGGTTGCCGCTGGCGATCACCGAAGCACACTTAGGCGCCAGCCGGGAAGACCAGATGCGATGGCTTCTGGAAATCTGGCAAGCCGCCAGCCAGGCGCGGCGGCAGGGCGTAGATATACGTGCTGTCACGGTATGGGCGCTTTTGGGTTCTTACGACTGGAATTGCCTGGTTACGGAATGTAGAGGTTATTATGAGCCCGGGCCATTCGACGTGCGCTCCCTTACACCGCGACCCACTGCCGTTGCAACCCTGATGCAGGAACTGGCTGCCGGTCGCGCCCCTTCTCATCCCGTGTTGAAAGGGCAGGGCTGGTGGCGCCGGGCAGGGCGCTTTACCTGCAAGCCGGTCGCATCACGCACAGCCGTCGCTTCTCTTCATGCCAAATACCATGGTGCGAGAAACGGAGCCATGCAGCCGATTCTTATCGCAGGAGCAACCGGGACGCTGGGCAGGGCATTTGCAAAAATTTGCGAGCAGCGCAATCTGACGTGTAAATTGCTAAGCCGTAAGGAAATGGATATCGCTGTAAGGTCTTCGGTCGAGGGAGCCATTGACCGGCATCAACCGTGGGCTGTTGTCAACGCCAGCGGCTATGTCCATGTCGACAACGCGGAAAGTGATGTGAGCCGCTGTTTCCGCGAGAATGCCATCGGGCCATCCGTCCTGGCGGAAATTTGCGCGGCGCAAGGCATCCAGTTGTTGACGTTCTCCACTGACCTTGTATTTGACGGGAGGCAGCAGTCCCCCTATCTGGAAAGTGATACGGTCGCGCCTCTGAACAACTATGGCAGAAGCAAGGCCGAGGCCGAGCGCAGGGTTCTCGACCTGTGCCCCGAAGCTTTGATAGTGCGCACCAGCGCATTTTTTGGGCCATGGGACGCTTACAACTTCGTTACCCTTGCCCTTGAAGCCTTGGCCCAGGGTAATCCGTTTGCCGCCTCAAGAGATGTCACCGTTTCTCCGACCTATGTGCCAGATCTTGTGGATGCCAGTCTTGACCTGCTTATCGACAGAGAGGCGGGGATCTGGCATTTGACCAATGGGGAACCGCTAACCTGGGCGGATTTCGCCCTCAAGATTGCTGCAAAGGCATGTATAGACCACAGCAGCCTGGAAGCGCTTACACGCGGGGAGATGGGTTTTCTGGCCCCTCGCCCCGTTTATAGCGCGTTGGGCAGTGAACGAGGGATTCTTTTACCCACATTAGAGGATGCAATGGATCGCTATATTGAATCGAAGCGGCAAGAAATCGCATCGGGCTATTCGGGAATGGCGTCTGTGACGGGTGGGAATAGAACAACCGCCTAGCAGTAATCCCTTCGAATCCTTCGCCAACACTGCCATCCAATCCGTATGCTAATGGAAAAACCGGCTATGCCAACCGGGCGCCGTGTCACGCGTTAGTCCTGTACGGAGACACAGAGACGAATTGATTCCAATTGCACAGCCGGAGGCGGGCAAGTACGCCAAGGCTATAAAACCAAGGTTTTCTTATGTTCGCATTTTTCGAGCAGCGTATTCGACCCACTGTCGTTCCCGATAAGCCCCCACCCCCGGGTTTGCTGGCCTTCTACTGGCACTTCGTGAGCCAGACCAAGGGCCTGTATGCCGCATTGTTCGCTACTGGCATGGCGGTAGCACTGATCGATACGCTGGTTCCTGTTTTCATAGGACGCCTTGTCCGGGTTATGGAAGCAACAGGGCGTGCTACCGCCATGCATGAGGCCATGCCCATGCTGATCGGAATGGCCCTGCTGATATTGGTCGGGAGACCCCTGGCCATCCTGATAGACAGCCTGATACGCCACAACGCTGTTGTGCCGGGCGTGAAGAGCCTGATCCGCTGGCAGAGCCACTGGCACGTCATCCGGCAGAGCTGGTCGCTCTTTCAGAATGACTTTGCAGGGCGTATCGCGAACCGCGTGATGAACACGAGCGAGGCGGTACGGGAGTGCGTGGTGTCGAGCGTCCACGCCGTCTGATATATCTCCGTTTACGGTATTTCAACTTTGGTGCTGATGAGTGGCGCGGACTGGCGCCTCGCCATGCCCACCGCGTTATGGCTCATCGCCTACGTTATATTCCTGCGATACTTCGTGCCATGGATGCGAGATTTGTCCAAGAACAGCAGTGAGCGGCATTCCGCGGTAATGGGCCGAGTCGTGGATAGCTACGCCAACATCCTTACCGTCAAGCTGTTCTCGCGGGCGAGCGACGAAGACGCGTACGTACGCAAAGCGATCGACGAGCACACCGAAGCTATCGCGCAGCACATGCGTTTGATCACGAAATTCACCACCGCATTAGCCGTGCTTAATGCCTTGCTGCTGGTCGGCACGTCTGCGATCGGCGTCCTGTTATGGGGAAAGGGGGAACTGGATGCTGGAACCGTGGCGATGGCGGTCCCGCTGGCCTGGACGATCGCCAACACTGCGGGATGGGTGAGCTGGGAGATGGGCAGAGCGTTTGAAAATATAGGGGTGGTGCAGGAAGGAATGGAAACCATTGCCGTGCCGCATGCGATAAATGATACCGTCACCGCACGAAACCTGGATATCGCCAGAGTACGCGGGGAAATTCGCATCGAAAGGCTGACTTTTACCTACGGCCGGGATGATGGCCGGAAAGTGCTGGATAGCCTCAACTGCGTCATTCGCCCTGGTGAGCGGGTCGGGTTGGTCGGGAGTTCGGGCGCCGGCAAGTCAACATTGATTAATCTGCTGCTGCGCTTTTATGAGATCGAGACCGGCAGAATTCTCATTGACGGCCAGGATATCCGCGAAGTGACTCAGGAAAGCCTGCGCCGCGCTATCGGGGTGGTGGCGCAAGATACTTCGCTACTGCATCGTTCTATTGCCGAGAACATCGCATACGGCAGCCCAGGGGCTAGCCAGGCGCAAATCGAGTTCGCTGCGCAGCGCGCGCAGGCGCACGAGTTCATCATGCGGCAGAGAGACTGGAAAGGAAGCGTCGGCTACGAAGCCCAGGTAGGCGAACGGGGCGTGAAACTTAGCGCCGGCCAAAGACAACGCATTGCGATTGCCCGTGTCGTGCTGAAAAATTCCCCTATTCTGGTGCTGGACGAGGCCACGTCGGCGCTGGACAGTGAAGTGGAGCTCGCAATCCAGGATCAGTTGCTTGGACTGATGGAGGGCAAGACGGTGATCGCGATCGCGCATCGCCTATCAACCATTGCCTGCCTGGACCGGCTGCTCGTACTGAACGAGGGGCGCATTACCGAGGGCACACATGATGAGCTGTTACGCCTTGGGGGACAATATGCCATGCTTTGGCGCCATCAGTCAGGTGGGTTCCTGTAACTTGAGTCAAATTCTATTTTTTATGGATGATCGGCTCCTGCTTGCCCCCGGAGTTCGCAGCGAGGTACAGTATTCAGGAGCCGCGGACATCTGCTTGCGTCATTCTTCCATCAAAACCTCTTTCCGTTCGGCTATTTCCGAGCCGATTTCCTCAAGGTCCATTTTCGACTTCTGCACCTTGGGAAACATTTCATTCTCCTCTTCTTCCACGTGATGGTTGACATATTCACCGAGGACACTGACTGTTGCCTCGTACATGGGATCGGAAGTTTCCATCGATTGAATCTGGGCGATCAGATCCTTGGCTGATGCGTGCTCAACCATCGCCTCGTTCATCAGGTCGTCGTCGTCGATTGCCTCGCGAGCAGCGGGATAGAATATTTCCTCCTCCAACTGCGCGTGTACCGTCAGTTCCTTGCAGATTTGTTCCACCAGCTCTTCCTTTCCTTCCTCCTCATTCTTCTTGCATAGTTTCTCGAACTCCTTGAACATTTTTTTTACCTTGGCATGATCGTCAGCCAGCAACTTGATGGCGTCGTGCTTGGATCTGCGCGTGGTAGTTCGCGGTGCCGGGCTTTTTTTTGTCGTAGTACTGTGCGGGGTGGGCATGATTATCTCCAATATGATAAATGTGTAATTTGCGGTCAGAAGCAAGCAAATGGCGTCTACTCAAATTTCAAACAAACCAGCATTGCTTGTTTTCAGGAAGATAGCTCGTCGTTTTCACCCGTTCTGTTCGTTAGCCCACATTTTGAATAATCGCCGCAGGCCGCTCGCGTTGGCTGTCCGTTGGACGACCGTCGGCCGGTTGGGTGGGTGAACGGCAGGGGCCGCAAATAACAGGAAGAGCGGTCAGTTAGTACGCTGGCGAACAGAGGGGGCTCTACTTTGCCGTTTAAGATTAAATTTGCGCGGGCTACACGAAGACCAGCAGGACGGCGGGCAGTGTTAACCCGGGATGCCATGGGAGAGTTGCTTACGGTGGCGCTTAGGGTTTTTATCGGCAGGACTTCAAAGTATGAAGATAAAACCTCAACGTCATGGCTTCATGACTTGTAACGTGATGACTGATGATCTTCAATAGTAAATGGGGGAGTAGAGATGAGATATTTATCAATGGCAGATAAAAAGAGCGCGGTAGTCTTTGCCGGGCTTGTTTTCGCATTCGCTGGTCTTGCGCATGCGCAGGGTGGTTCGGGGAGCGACACCGGTAGCGGAAGCATAAGCAGTGAATCAACACGTGGAACCGATAAAAGTTTAGGTAACAGCAGGAGTGGCAGTTCCGGGAGCGGCGCCGCAAGCGGGTCGAGCAGTTCAACTCCGCCACAGGGAAGCGCGCGCGGCGGGTCCACGGGGGATAAGGGTTTCAGCAACGTCAGAGAGAATAAAGGAGGAAGCGGTTCGGGAAGCGTACTGGGCGGCGGGACTGACAGCATTGGGAGCGGCAGCGCAGCCAGCAGTCCCGGAGCAGGGGCGGGAACCGCGGGAGGCAAAAACCCGGGCGGACTTGGTAACGGCGGAACGGGAGGCGGATCGGGTGGAGGCAATACTTCAGGTGGTGGCAAATAAAACGTCGCAGCAGTTCAGGTTTGTGCTGTACGGGTGGCGTGACAGGAACAGGCCTGATTCAGGTATTCACGTATTCACGGCCCCGCGTACTTCCATGACGCAATGTCTCTAAGCGCTTCTTATCGGAGAGTTGACGGATAACATCGTATGGCGGCCGCTTATCGAGTTCGCAGAGAAAATGGCATGGACGAGATGGCGCAAAGTTTCGGCGTCCCGCTACGGCAGGAAGAAATCCACCTTGCGAAGGCTGAAAGGCGATTCCGATTCATTACAACGACTATGATGTATTCAAATGCCCGCTCGGCAACCTTCAGAGAGAAATAAAGCGAGCCGGACTTCAGGATAAAATCGTCTACCTCGAGCATGGCGGCAAGTACGAATTTGGTCCGATTGCTGAATAGCAAGACAGGAATACCGAAATAAAGAGTTGAAATTTCTGATGAGTCCGAAAGATGCGTTCCAGTTCCCCAACAACTGAGAGTTTTATGGTTTGTGGGACAACGTACGGAACGCGTCGGCATTCTGAGTAGTATTTCAATTCAGCAATTCCGCTGGCAAAGGAGATAGTTATCATGGAAAATATTCTTATGCTGAAAAAAACGGCCCGATCTGTAGTTTTTACGGGCATTGTGATCTTTGGCGCTACTGGCGCGGCTTATGCTGCAGGTGCGGGAGACCAGACAGGGCAGTATGGCGATATGTCCGGGCATGGCGGACCGGTGGACAAGAAAGGGTCCTCGGCGGGGCAGTCCGGGCAAGGTGTTTCTTCAGGGCAAGGCAGCGACAGGCCTCGCAGCTCTACTTCCGGTCAAAGCGGGTCGAGTCGGGACGGGTCTTCGTCCGGGGGATCATCCATGGAGCAGGGGGCGGGTTCATCCGGCTCATCGGGCCAAGGAGCGGGTTCTTCCGGGCAATCGGGTGGATCAGGAGGTGGCTACTAATTTCTTATAGTGGAAGAGTGGCTGAGGCAGATCCGGACCTTCCGCTATGGCTCCCGGTGGCTCCAGTTTAGCTAGAGGTACGGCTGGAACCTGATCTGGTAATAGTCGAAGCGGGCTATAACACCGACGGCCGCACGAGCTTGCTGTATGTGGTCCGAGGATGGCAGTCTTCGGTTTTCGCATGGTTGGAAGGTCCGCTCAACCCATCAATAGTGCAATACCAGCACAGCTTCCTAGTTGTTACAAGCAGGGGGAGACCAGGCAAAACGATACAACTTGGCCTCCTTCCGCTTTTAGCTTCAATACTTTTATTTCAATTTCGCCTGGATTTTCTGCGCATGCTCAAGGTGGGAGACAAGCGTGGGGCGTACCTTTACCAGCAAGGCTTTCAACTCTTCGTTCTTGACGTTGGGCACCAGCTTATTGTCAGCCACATCGATTACTTTGGTGTGGAGGTCGATTTCGCCGTCAATGTAGGCTTTGTCGAAATCCTTGCCGCTCAGGCCCTTTAATTTTTCGAGATTCTTCTTGCCATCCTCTTTCAGGCTCTTGCTGATCGGGTTGTCCTGAGGTGTTACATTGAGCTTGGCAGCCAATTCCTTCGCTTCTTTATTGACGTCGGTGTGCTCGCCAACCATACGATGGGCGTAGGCATGGACATCTTCATGAGATGCTTGTTTCTTGGCAAGATTGCCGGCATCAATATCAACCTGGTTGGCGGTAACGACGATATGAGCAATTTCTGCATCATTCAGATCGCCTTTCTTGCTTGTTTCCGCGTGGACTGCAAACGCGGGAAGCATCAAAGCAATTGTCAGCATGAGTAAATTTTTCATCGGTTTCTTCTCCTTAATATTCGATTTATACGGAATGACTGCCACGTCAATAAAAAGCTGGCTCGACAATAATGGGGGATATGCCGCGCAAAACTCTGTTCGATAGCAAACATAAGAATCCCATTGTATTTGCATGGTTTTTATTGCCTTTATTGCAAGGTAATGCTGAATAGCCGGGGCTGTGCGCTATCGCACGGAACTTGCGCTCGCGCTTCAGGAAAATCACTGATATCGCAGCTTTCGCCAAACTAATTTTAATTGCAGGAGACATTCATGGAAAAATCCGAAAAAAGCAAAGGTGATGAATTAAAGGCAGATGAGCCAGTGGATCAACTGCCTGAGGAATCGGATGAAGGTATTCTTGTCAGCGAAGAAACCCATGGGAATAGAGTCGAAGAAAAAAAAGAGAATCGCGGCAACAAAAAACAAGAGACGCACGAGGAGGCGAAATCTGTCACCGGATCTGAACCGCATCACGATACCAGAAACGAACATCCGGATTCCGGACCTGCTCCTCTCGACCGGTATTAGCCAGGATCTTCCTAGAAGATAGCCACGGCATGAACCTGACGGTTTAAATGAAACGGGCACCCAGCAAGCCTCCCGCTCCCGATGCCAGAGACGCGACCCTCGCGGCCTATCGCAGGCATAAAATGGCCCGTTCCGTCCATGCTTTTGTCAGGGGCAATACGGCCCAATTTTATGAGTGGCTGAGCGGTGCCGAAGGGCGCGCGCTACCCCAGGGCCCGCCTATCTGGATAGCGGGCGATTGTCATGTAGGCAATCTGGGCCCGATCGGAAATATCGAAGGCAAAATCAACGTACAGATAAGGGATCTGGATCAGACTGTAATCGGAAACCCGGCGCATGACTTGATACGACTTGGCCTGTCTCTTGCAACCGCTGCCCGGGATTCTGATTTGTCGGGAGTTGTGACTACGCAGATGATCGAGCAGTTAATGGCAGGCTACGAGGACTGCTTTGACAGAAATAAGGAAAAAGGCGGATCTCCTCGGCCTGAAATGATCAAGGTGACGGTAAAAGAGGCCGCAAGCCGGTCCTGGAAGGACTTGGCCAAGGAACGGATTGAAGATCCTACGCCGCGCATTCCGGTGGGAGAAAAATTCTGGCCCATTTCAAAAGAAGAAAAAAAGACTATCGAAAAGATTTTCGAGAAAAAAAACGTATTTTGTCATATCACCCCTACCGGAACGAAAAACGAAGACACTGCCGCCAAAGTTCTTGATGCGGCCTATTGGATAAAAGGCTGTAGCTCGCTCGGAAAGCTTCGATATGCCGTTCTACTGGATATTAAAAACGGCAAAAACGGGAAAACAGGCCGCTGCCTGATCGATATCAAGGAGGCAGTTAAAGCCGTGGCGCCTGCGTATCCCGGCAGCAGCATGCCGGAGGGAAATGGCGAACGGGTGCTGGAAGGGGCGCGTCGCCTAGCGCCTTATCTCGGTGATCGGATGATTACAGGGCAGATTTTGGGGCGTTCTGTCTTTATACGGGAGTTGCTTCCGCAAGATATGAAAATCCAGATAAAACAGTTGACTCAGGATGAAGCCCGAAAGCTGGCACGATATCTCGCCGCTATAGTAGGCAGGGCCCATGCACGGCAGATGGACGTTGCCACCCAGAAGCTGTGGAAAAAAGAACTTCAACATAACCGGGAAAAAAATCTGGACGCACCTTCCTGGCTATGGTCAAGTATCGTAGAACTTGTCGCGAACCACGCTGGAAGTTATCTGGAGCACTGCCGGAAATACAGCAACGAACAGGCTGCCCATTGATCAACCACGGCTGAGTTATGGATTTTTCGTACGTGAATGGTTAATCGGAAACGGGCGGCGGCAACTGCTCAGTCAGAGTCGACAGACCATAGCCGCTGGTGGCAACGCCTTCACCTTGAATGCGGAATGTTTGGCTAAAGCATAAGAGCACCCTCGGGTTTCGCTCGGCCCATCGGCACTGCTCTGCCCTGCGCGGTTGCATTCCGCGTCGTTGTGTTTTGCTCCGCACCCCAAAAAACCGCTCACTCCACCCCATCCGATTACCAGATTCAGGTTTAAGGGCTGAAGGGGAAAGAACACAACCTCCTGAGGCTGCTCGAACCCGTCCGGCATCGATCTCATCGGCGCTGCCATGCTGCTGCACGGCAGCGGCGAAACAGGAGCGTCTTCTTCAGTCCGGATCGCTGGACTCCTGACGCCTTTCACGCGCTCTCGACTATCGATAGGTGTACTTTAGTCCAATTGGACTTTGCCACGGAATGAGTGTGATGCATTCCTATCGTTCGGACCAAAATGATCAGTCAGTTAAATTCTGCACGGTTTTGAATGGCGAAACGATGAATACGGTTAATAGACGAGGTTTCCGCGTCCACGGAATAGAGAGGGCCGATGGATGAAGGTGCCTGGTCGAGGAAACTAATGGAATAAGACGTTTCCATCCATACAACATATTATTTTAACGGCGACATGATGAGATTGATATCGGAATTCAGGAAGTTTTGCGGGACACTTGTATTGGCCGGCGTTTTAGTGGCGGCGCATCCCGTCCATGCCGGCATTTACCATGAAATGGACAACGCAGGGATCACGGCAGAAACCGCCGAATACATTTCCTGGGATACGACAACCATATTCGGTGCGCTTCACGTTAACGATGGCGCTGACGTCTACGGTTTTGAATGGGCGGGCGGATTCTTCTTTGCCGATACCTTAGGGAAACACTGATTTAAGCCCGCACTGTAGAATATCTGAGTCATCCCATCCTTCACAATGCCCCCCGATGAAACGCCAGACGAGCTTTGCCGACATGGAGTACTCGGCGCGTCGCAAGCCGACGCGTCGCGAGCAGTTTCTGTCTGATCTTGACCGGTTGGTGCCGTGGTTGCAGTTGATTGCACTGATTGAGCCGCACTACTACCGAGGCAAGCGCGGTCGCCCGCCGGTGGGACTGGAACTGATGCTGCGCATGTATCTGTGCCAGAACTGCCTGGGCCTGTCGGATGAAGGGATTGAGGACGCCATCGTCGACAGCATCGCGGTGCGCCGCTTTGTCGGTGTGGACCTGATCGAACGGCAGGCACCGGATGCTACGACGCTGCTGAAGTTTCGCCGGCTGCTGGAACGTCACGAGATGCCCGCGCGCATCTTCGGACTGATCCGGGAGCAGTTGGGACAGCAGGGACTGATCCTGCGCGAAGGCACCATCGTGGATGCCACCTTAATTGCCGCGCCATCCTCTACGAAGAACAAGGCACATGAGCGCGATGCGGACATGCATCAGACGAAGAAGGGAAACCAGTGGTACTTCGGAATGAAGGTACACATCGGCGCGGACGCGTACACCGGCCTTGCACACTCGATCGTCACCACGGCGGCGAACGAGCCGGATGTGAGCCAGATGCACAAGCTGCTCAACATGGTGGGATAGGCGACAGGTTTGAGTAGCCGGGCTCAGGCAATGCCACCCCTTGTTGCAGCGAAGCGTCACCCTTTTCGACGGGTTACGCTTCGTTGCACTCATTCTACCGAAAACTGATTCTCCGGAATTGAGGACCCATTTTATGGTGCTAAAAGTATGACAAAAAGAAGGAACCGGCGAGTTCAACTGATCATCGCAACACTTTTAGCAAGTCTAACGCCTGGCGTCATATATCCAAGCGTTTTTCTTGGTCTCGTATTGAGCCTCAAAGCAATCGTGTCCAGGTCTTGCTGCCCGTAGCCAGATAAGTCAGTGCCTTTGGGAAAGTACTGGCGAAGCAATCCATTGGTATTTTCATTTGTTCCCCGCTGCCATGGGCTTCTCGGATCGCAAAAATACATATCCACATCGGTCGCAACCGTGAATTTCTTGTGCTGAGCAAGTTCACTGCCACGATCCCAAGTCAGTGAAGACATGACACCGAAGGGGAGTTGTTTGACCTGTCGCACCAACGCGCTGACGACGCTTGCTGTATCTTTGCCATCAATCTGCACAAGCATAACGAATCGGGAGTGCCTCTTAACCAAAGTGGCGATGTGGCTGTTTTTCGATCCCGATATCAGATCGCCTTCCCAATGGCCTGGAACGGCCCGGTCTTCAACTTCTGCCGGACGTTCTCGTATCGATATAGCATCAATAATCTGCCCTCGGGGCTGACCCTCGGTAGTAGATGCTTTCCCGCGCCGCATCATCCGCTTACTGCGAAGATGCGAGATGAGTTCCTTCTTCAGAACGCCACGAGCCTGAATAAACAAGCTGCGGTAAATGGTTTCATGAGATACACGCATGCTTTTATCATCCGGGAATCTCAACCTAAGCCACCCGGATATTTGCTCAGGCGACCAATCTAGACTCAGCTTGGTCGCCACGAGGCTTTGCAGACTATCATTCATGCCCAGCCTACACTGTTTGGGGCGCCTGGATTGATCCCAGGTTTGTGAATCTGCATCCGAGGCTCGATATTTATCTCGACCTCCATGGCGCGCAATTTCACGACTCACTGTCGAGGGCGCTCTACCAATCTTGATTGCTATCTGACGCACTGATGAGCTGGCAGCTATTCCTCGAGAAATCTCTTCGCGCTCAGCGAAAGTCAGCGCCAGGCGAGAACGACGACGCGCTGCAGGAGCAATCCCACCATTAGACGAAACAACACCATGTATCGACCCCGCGTGTTTACCTAATGCACGGCCAATATCACTTAAAGATTGCCCATTCTTCCATCTGTGCCAAAGTTCCGTCTTTTGACTAGCAGATAAACCTGGACGCCCCATCTGCGCCATAAACACCTCCAAATCTACATTAGATCAGATGGTGTTGCATTGACCAATTGAATGCACGAATTGCGCCGAATTAAATGTAACCGAAAGGTATTCTGAGAAATAACGTTGCGCCATATTGAAGGTTACCGAAAAGGAGACCTTGATATGGTAA
>NZ_FMWY01000022.1:0-53521 GCF_900103145.1 Nitrosospira sp. Nsp18
TTACCATATCAAGGTCTCCTTTTCGGTAACCTTCAATATGGCGCAACGTTATTTCTCAGAATACCTTTCGGTTACATTTAATTCGGCGCAATTCGGTGTATTTTAACCTCCCTCATCTTCCTGCAAGTGCTGGGAGAGTCGATGAACGTCATGACACTGGGCGGATTGGCGCTGGCGGTAGGGATTCTTGTCGACGATGCGACAGTGATGATCGAGAACATCGATACCCACCTGGAAATGGGCAAGGAACTCGATGAGGCAATCATCGACGCGGCAAACCAGATCGTTATTCCGACGCTGCTCGCCACATTATGCATATGCATTGTGTGGCTGCCATTGTTCACGCTTTCCGGCGTATCGGGCTATCTGTTCAAGCCGATGGCGCTGGCGGTGATATTCGCCATGCTGGCGTCCTTCATCCTGTCGCGTACGCTCGTGCCGACCATGGCGAAATATCTTATCAAGCATCCTCACGCAGAAGGACACGGAAAGGAAGGCGACCACCTTGGCGAGGAAAAGCCAGGGGGGGAGGCTGCCGGTTTCAAGGAGAAGTTAAAATATCATATGGGGATCTTCTCCCGTTTTCAGCAGGCATTCGAGACTCGCTTTGTTCAATTCACCACCTGGTATGGCGGGTTGCTGGAACAGACCATTGCAAATCGCCGCCGGTTCGTAACGATCATGCTGGCTTTCGCGCTGGTCTCCCTTATTCTGTTCTACTTCAACGGCCGCGATTTTTTTCCGGAGGTCAGGTCGGGGACCATCCAGATGCACATGAGGGCGCCTCTCGGCACACGGATAGAATCCGTAAACCGCATTACCACGCGCGTTTCGGAGGATATCTCGCGGATGCTTCCCGGGCAGGTTGAAGGCGTCATCAGCAATTGCGGCTTACCCGTCGGGCCGCATAATCTGGCGTTTATCCCGACGCCCACGATCGGAACGCAGGACTGCGATCTGACTATCACCCTGTTCGACGAGAAATCAGCCGTGTGGGATATTCGGAAAATTATCCATAAAGGTCTGAATGAGCGCTATCCGGGGACCGAATTCACCTTTCAGCCAGCCGATCTGATAGCGAAAATCTTGAATTTTGGTGCCCCTTCTCCGATTACTGTTCAGGTTAACGGGATGGATATCTACGCAAACTACGAATACGCGCGCAAATTGCAAGGCAAGCTGCGTAAACTCCCCGGCTCAAGTGATGTGGTGATCCAGCAGACCATGCGCACCCCCACCCTGTTTGTTGAAGGCCAAAGGACATATGGACTCGGTGTTGACAGGAGCGAATCGGATATTGCCCTGAATATGCTGATAACGACTAACGGAACGCAGCAGATCGACCAGAAATACTGGCTGGATCTGACGACCGGCATGTCATACCAGATCAACATCTATCAGCCTCAACCCTGGGTCTCAAGCACCAATGAGTTGAACAAGATTCCTGTCAAACCGGAGGGGGAAGGCGGCATGGACGAGAAGTATCAACTCTTGGGCAATCTGACGCAGAAAACGCCAGTAGGCACGCCCGGCCTGGTCACCCACAGGGGCATCATGCCGTTGGTTGAAGTATATGTGTCTGCCGAAGGGCGAGGGCTCGGCGACCTGCTGGATGACGTCAAGAAAGTCGTCGAGGAGATGGACGAAGAAGTACCTCGCGGCTCCGATGTCAAAATCGCCGGCCAGGCCGCGAATATGGTTACCACCTATGGCGAACTGCTTATCGGTCTCGCAGCGGCTGTCGTGCTGATCTATCTCTTGCTTGTCGTCAATTTTCAATCATGGCTGGTTCCCTTCATCATCATTACAGCCCTGCCCGGCGCTTTGGCAGGCATTGCCTGGGCTCTGTTCCTGACCCAGACGAATATTTCCGTTCCGGCGCTGACAGGCGCCATCATGGCCATGGGGACGGCCACGGCAAATTCCATACTTGTCGTGGCCTATGCGCTGGAGCGCATCGAAGCGCATGGCGACCCGCTGCTGGCCGCCATCGAGTCTGGCAAAGCCCGCATTCGACCGGTTCTCATGACCGCGGCGGCCATGATCATGGGCATGCTTCCGATGGCGATGGGAGGATCCACCAATGCACCGCTGGGCCGTGCGGTTATTGGCGGCTTGATGTTCGCGACGATATACACCCTGTTCTTTGTCCCGGCTGTGTATGCCATCATGTATTACGCACGAAGCGTTCCTAAAGACAAGGAAAGCGTTCCTGGCGGCAAAGAAATTGTTCCTCAACTCGGGAATTCCTGATATGAAAAAATCAAGTCAAAAAATTATAGTGAGTTTGGCAATCGTGCTTGGTGTTGTTTATTTGGGTTACCGAGTCATCGAATCCCGTAATCATATGGATTCTTTAACAGAAAAGGCGATGGAGAATGATGTTCGGACTGTAGCTATCATCCAGGCCGAGCAACTGCCTGCTCAGGAAACCATCAAGCTTCCAGGTACTATCCAGGCATGGTTTCAGGCGCCGATCTATGCCCAGGTATCCGGTTACGTCAAGATGTGGCATAAGGATTGGGGAGCGATAGTCAAAAAAGGAGATGTCCTTGCCGAAATCTACGCGCCCGCGCTTGATGCCCAATACCAGCAAAGCAAGGCGGATCTGGCATCGGAAGAGGCCCTTAATGCGCTCGCCAAACTTACTGCGGACCGGTGGATAGCCTTGCGCAAAAATCAGGCGGTATCCGAGCAATCGATTTCGGTAAAGGTGGCCGAAGCAAATGCCCAACAGGCAAAAGTTAATGCCGCCAGGCAAAATGTCCGTAACTTTGAAGCATTGATTGGGTTTAAAACAATTGTTGCACCGTATGACGGCGTGGTCATTAACCGTGCCATTAATGTGGGAGACTTCATCAATAAGGAAGGCACGATCAGTACGCCGGAGGGTGAAGTCCGTAACCTTTTTACTGTGGCAGACATGAGCCGGATGCGTTTGTTTGTCAGTGTGCCTGAGGCCTACGGCGCCACTATGCATGATGGCCTGAAAGCCGATCTGACGGTGCCGCAATTTCCCGGTCGGCATTTCACTGCCGAGTTTCTGACCACTGCTCGCGGCTTCAATGTTGGTACACGTACGGTGGTCACCCAATTCGTGATTGAAAATGAAGCGCGGGATCTGTGGCCGGGTTCCTATGCATCAGTCAATATCACCGTGGATGTCGCGAATAGACACCTCTCCATTCCATCCAGCGCACTGGTATTTGATGAGAAGGGGACGCGAGTGGCCGTGGTGGATGACGACAACATTGTTCACTTCAAGCCGATCAAAATAAGCAAAATCCTCGACGCTACTGTCGAATTAACCGACGGCGTCTCAACAGACGACCGGATTATAAACAATCCCAGCGCTGCCATACTTGAAGGTGACAAGGTAAGCATTGTAACGCCTGCACCGGGGTATGACCTGATCAATGTTCCAAAAGAACCGGTTCCGGAGTCAGCGAAACCAGTCGCACATTCAGAAATGCCAGATCCGACGTTAACACAAGCGCTAAACGGAACCGACGACCGGATTGTAAACAATCCCGACGCTGCCCTGCCGGAAGGTGCCAAGGTGAGCACTGTAACGCCCGCACCGGGATATGATCTGATCGATAACCCAAAAGAGCCGGTTGGGGGGGCATCGAAACCAGCCTCACATTCAGAAATACCGGATCCGAGGTTAGAGCAAGCGTTAAACGAATCACATGCATCATGAACACTCATTTGATCATGATTGACTTGCGGCGTAAAAAAGGAACCCATTTTTCAAATCTCTGTCGTCTCGGCGCAAGATTTGGTGGTTTTTCATTACTGGCAGCCAGCCTGGCGTCTTGCAGCGCGCTTCCCTTTCCGGCATTCGATTTGTCACCCACTTATCAAGCGCCTGCATTTGTTGTTCCGGATTCTTGGGAAGGAACGAGTGATTTCGTTAAGGCTAATCCGTCGGATGATGCACTCCGGCCCGACTGGTGGAAACTATATGACGATCCAATTCTAAACGGTCTTGTAGAGCAGGGGATGGCAGCCAATCCAGACTTGCATGCAGCAGCTGAACGGTTCATCCAGGCGCGCGATGCCATGATGAAGGCAAGGTCTCGATATTTCCCCCAAATCGGCTTTGAGTATGGTGGTAGTAATAACAGACAATCCGATAATGCCCTCTTTCGTGCTCCTGGAGAACCTGACAGCGATACTCAACATGCTTTCCAGGGACTTGCATCCTGGGAACCGGATTTCTGGTCGAAACTTCGGAATGCGGCACAGGCCAAAATCTATCGTGCTGAAGAACGTGCGGCCGATTATGGACTCGCACGCCTTATTCTACAGGCGGAAATTGCATCGAATTATTTCGCATTGCGTGGATTGGATGCGCAAATTGCAATTTACAAACAATCGATTGATCTTTATAAGGGTTCATTGGAAGTTGTAGTGACTCAGTTTGAAGGCAAGATCGCCTCTAATCTCGACGTAGCACGGGCTGAGTCGTTGCTGTTCGCTACCGAGTCAACATTGTCCCTGATGCAAAGCGAGCGCAAGGTGACGGAGCAGGCCATTGCAATTCTCCTTAATCTCGCTCCAGCCAGCTTTAAGCTCGAGCCGGTAGATACCCTCCTTACCACGAATTTTAGCCTTCCACAGACAATTCCATCTACTTTACTTGAACGTCGGCCCGATATTGCCGCAATGGAGCGCCGGATGGCACAGGCCAACCGCACCATTGGAATTGCGCGTGCCGCTTTTTTTCCAGATGTGTCCTTCCGGGTCGGAGGAGGAATTGAGAATTCCGGACTCAATCTGCTTAGCCTGGCTAACAGTTTCTGGGCCTATGGTTCCTCTTTTTCCATTCCGATTTTCCAGGGCGGATATCGTCGGGCTCAATTGCAACAATCGTGGTCGGTCTATCGCGAGACAGAAAATTCATATCGTTCCACAGTGTTGAATGCTTTTCGTGAAGTTGAAAATAACCTGACGAAGACCTATTGGATGGCTAAGGCTGCCGAACGGCAGGACGCTGCCGTCGGAGCCGCACGTACAACACAAAACCTTACCATGGACCTCTATAAGGGTGGTTTGGCCTCCAGCCTTGAACTCATTTATGCCCAGATCGGCACGCTGACGACAAGCGTCAATTCCGTACAGATCAAGACTAATGTGCTGGTAGCATCGGTGGAACTTATTCGTTCGCTTGGAGGGGGATGGAACCGCGACCAATTACCCGATGACAAGGAAATCCAACCCTTTGGTACACTCCAATATTGGGATCTTGATAAGCCACCACCAGCTGGAGGAATTGACGTCAATGCGGATCCTGACGATAGAAACAGCAAAAACAATGATTTGACAAAGCCCCTGGTTCCATAACTGCATCCTGCAAGAGTTCCGTTGCAAGAAATTGTGATGGCCCGGGGCTCTAAGCCACAACCAGCCGAATCTTTAACCAAATTAATGGGTAAATGGAACGTATACATGGTTCGCTGTTCAGACGGCAGCTTATATACCGGTATTGCCCTGAATGTGGCGCAGCGCGTGGATGAACACAATACGAATGATGTGCTTGCCGCCAAATACACCCGTCCGCGGCGTCCGGTGATGCTTGTGTACCAGGAACAATGCGATACGCGCTCGGCAGCAAGCAAACGCGAGTACGAAATCAAGCAAATGGACAAGAAGGAAAAACTGATGCTTATTATGGCAGACCCACCCAATACATGCTGCGTGACTATCCTGGTCTAGCCAGCATTTCTGTGCATGGAAGACTCATCTGGAGATTCTTCAACTGTTTCGCATGAAATCTGCAGCGCCTTTATCAGTTCTGTTTCGAGTTGAATCAGCCTTCTCGGTTCGTTCAATATATTTCCTGTAACCAGAAATGTGTCTTCGGCACGCTCGCCCATCGTATCTATCCTTGCGCTGTGTACATTTATGCCAAAACGTACCAGTACTTGTGCGATGCGGGACAGCAGGCCCGGTTGGTCGCCGGCAACAACCGACAGGACATGGTACGTACCCTTTTCATCCGGTTCGATATCTACTTCCGGCGTAATCGGAAAATGCTTGAGATGGCGGCTCAGGCGTCCCTTCAAAGGTGCCTCCAGAGGAACCACCGGATCTAATTGCTGTGCCAGTTCATGCTCTATGAAGCTGAGTGCATCACAGTGGTGTTGTGTTACGTTGAAGGGGTCGAGTACAAGAAAGCTATCGAGAGCATAGCCATGGCGCGTGGTATGAATTTTTGCCTGGACTATATTGAAATCGATGTGATCGAAGAAATTACAAATGCGCGCGAACAAATCCTTCTGATCCGCCGCGTAGACCAGCACCTCGATGCCCGTTCCGGCCGGGGCGACACGCGCCTTCACCACGGGTGCCGGCGGCTTCATCTGGTGGCCCAGATGAAGCGCATGCCAGGCGATTTCTTGCGGATCATGCAGCAGCAGATAGGTCGAGCCGAGCGCCGAATACAACTGCTCATACACGCGGGCGGGAATATTATCGTGCTGTAGCAATTCCAGGAGCTTGTTCTTGCGATTTCTCAGCGTGCCTTCAGCATGGGCGGGTTCGCCGTACAGATGACGCCGTGTTGCCCTGAACAGGTCTTCAAGCAGCTTGCTTTTCCAGGTATTCCATACTTTCGGGCTGGTGCCGCGAATATCCGCGACGGTAAGCAGATAGAGCGCGACGAGGCGCCGTCCGTTCCCGATTCGCCTGGCGAAGTCTGCGATCACATTCATATCGGATATATCTTTTTTTTGCGCCGTCATCGACATGACCAGATGATTTTCGACAAGCCACTCAACCATTTCCACGTCTTCCTTCAACATTTCATGTTGCTGACAAAAACGTCTGGCGTCTGTTTTGCCAAGTATCGAATGATCTCCTTGGCGCCCTTTGGCAATGTCGTGGAACAGCCCAGCGAGATAAAGCACCTCAGGCCGTTCGAATTCACCGATGAGCCGGCTGCAAAGCGGGTATTCATGGGCGAACTCCGGTGCCTTGAATCGGCGCAGGTTTCGCACCACCATGAGGATATGTTCATCCACGGTATAGACGTGAAACAGGTCGTGTTGCATTTGGCCGACAATCTGCCCGAATACCGGGATATAACGCCCCAGGATGCCGTAGCGGTTCATGAGGCGCAGCTCACGCGTGAGCCCGCGCGGTTGACGCAGGATTTCCATGAATAGAGCGCGGTTGTGCGGATCGCGCCGGAAACCGGCATTGATCAATGGCGCGGCCCGCCACATTGCGCGCAGGGTTGCTGCACTACGCGCTTTCAAGTCGGGATTCTTTTGCAGTAACAAAACGCTTTCAAGAATCGCCCCCGGGGTTTTTTGGAAAATGTTCTCGTCGCGCATTTCCAGCAATTCACCGCGCTTCTGAAACCGCTCGTTGATGACGACCGGAAGCGCCTCCTTATCGGGGAAAATCTTTGCGCGCAAGGTGAGCAACAGGATGGTGTTAATCTGCGTTACCGCTCTGGCGGCACGATAATACCGCTGCATCAGCATTTCGCCTGCACGGCGCGGCGGTTTGCCGCTTATATTGAGTTCATCGGCGAGAGGGTTCTGGTAATCAAATAACAGCCGGTCTTCACGCCTTCCGGCGAGGTAGTGCAGCCGGATACGAAGGTCTTGAAGGATGGTTTGATTATGTTGGGCGAGGCGAGCTTCCCGGTGAGTAATGAATTCCCCCTGGGCAAGGTCTTTCCACGACTTTCCCAATCCCGCAGCCCGGCTAATCCAGAGAATATTGTGCAAATCTCGAAGGCCGCCGGGACTTTCCTTGATATTGGGCTCAAGATTGTATATGGCGTCCTGGTATCGGCCATGGCGCTGCTGTTGCTCAAGCTGCTTGGCGGTGCAAAACGAGCGCGGCTCAAGCATCGCCTGCATCGCAAGTGAAAATTCAGTGAACGGTTGACGATAGCCCGCAAGCTGCCGAGCCTCCAGCAGACTGGTCTGCACCGAGATGTCTTTGACCTCTTCAATACACTCCGCGAGGGTGCGAATACTATGGCCGACGTCCAGCCCGATATCCCATAACGATCTTACCCAGCATTCCAGTCGCCCCTTGATATCGGCGTCCATTACGTTGGCATCGCTTCCTTCTGCGGGGACCAGCACCAGCAGATCAACGTCGGAATGAGGAAAAAGTTGGCGCCGGCCATAACCGCCCACGGCCAGTAAAACGATGGAACGGGGCATCGCCATTTCGTGCCAGACATGCCGCAGAATTCTATCCACCAACTGGCTGTGGCCCCGCAGCAACACCGCGCCATTGTTATCCCTGCAATAGCGCTGGTGTAACAGCTGACGCCCCTTAAGCAACGCCTTCTTGGCAGCCTCAGCGTTAAAAGGACTCGACAACGATGTGAGCCTTTCATCGAGGCGCATCATGACAAATCAGGGGCGGAATACGGGCTTCGGCGGCGCACCGGCGGATACCGTCAGCACTTCATATCCGGTTTCAGTCACCAGCACGGTGTGTTCCCACTGCGCCGACAGGCTGTGATCCTTGGTAACGATGGTCCACCCATCGGCCAGCGCGCGGATGGGCGCCTTTCCCGCATTAATCATGGGCTCGACCGTAAAAATCATCCCGGCTCTGAGTTTCAGGCCGGTACCGGCGCGGCCATAGTGGAGCACCTGCGGTTCTTCATGGAATTTCGCGCCAATGCCATGGCCGCAGAATTCCCTTACCACGCTATATCCATGATTTTCGGCAAACTGCTGGATAGCATGGCCGACGTCTCCCAGATGTTTTTCCGGCTTGATTTCCTCGATACCTCGCCACATGGCTTCAAACGTGATTTCGCATAGCCGCCGGGCCTGGATTCCGGGTTCGCCGACGTAGTACATGCGGCTGGTATCGCCGTGGTAGTCATCCTTGATGACCGTCACGTCAATATTTACGATATCCCCCGATTTCAGTATTTTCTGGCCCGGAACGCCGTGGCAAACCTGATGATTGACCGAGGTGCAGATGGATTTCGGATAGGGTGAATACCCCGGCGGAGCATAATTGAGCGGAGCAGGAATGGTATGCTGCACATCGACCATGTAATTGTGGCACAGTGTATCAAGCTCATCAGTGGTGACCCCAGGTTTAACAAACGGCGTGATGTAATCCAGCACCTCCGACGCCAGGGTGCCCGCTATCCGCATTTTCGTTATTTCCTGCTGGGATTTGAGAAGCACCGTCATAATAAATTCCTGATTGATCGAGAAATATGTTCAAAAACTGAAGGTTTGAATAAGGACGTCAAGCACAGGCAACTTTCTATAGGCAAGAAAATGTGGCTAAGGTTTTTTCCCTGGTCTTCTTTATATGATGTTTATGACGTTCGATGAAATTGCAAAGAACAACAACTCTTCGGTTCGTGGTATCCGCAAGAGGTAAGCGTTAGAGGTGAGAGAACATCGCCGTATTGCGTCAAATCGTTGTTCATCATGAGATCTTCAGGCCGTACCTCAGGTATTCGCGCACTTCCCAGTCTTGAGCTCGCTGCCGGGAAATTCCTCTTTCAACTGCATCATCTTTGCGCTCATATTTTCCTCTGGTGAGCGTGCGACGTATTTGACTTGCCTCAAGTTGCGTGCGCCGATAATTGCTGACCTTACACCTTTTTTCCTCAGCGCAGCCAGGAAAGCCTGGGCGTCTTCTATGTTTTCAAAAAACCCCATGGAGATGGCGTTATCCCATTTACCGGTTTCGTCAACGCGAGTGTAATGGGTAACCCCCCGTCTCTTGAGCTCACCCATTTTCCGTTCAGCGTGGCGTTTGCTTCTGAGCGGAGGAATATGTACCCAATAGACGGGGGCTGTACCCAGCGTCTGCCGGGCTAGCTTGTCGTCCAGTTCATGGCTGGCAATTGCCGCCTCAAGCCGCTCTTGATCTGCTTCAACGAACGTTCCCCATTCCAGGCAGGTTGCAGGTGCGGGAGGCGCCTGCAAGAGCTTGATTTTTTCCGGTTGAAGCTCCCATGCCGGCGGGGCGGCGCTTCCGGCAACCGGCTCCAGTTGAACGTAAGTCGCAAAAGCCAGATTGACAAACAACAGTAGAAAAAATAATGTTCTCATTTGTTGATGGCTTATTATTGTTATTCAGTCTCTGCCTTGTTAAAATGCGGTGTTAACCTCAATCCCAAGAGCATCATTTTTTCGGAGTTCCAGGAATGCAAGGCATGAAGCAAGGCATGAAGCTAATTTCGAAGATTGTGGCATGTGTCGCATTGTCGCTATCCAGTCAAATTTTCGCAGAAACAACTCCAGCGGAAACCGGTAAAAGCAAGGGAGATGCAGCCAAGGGTCAGCAAATAGCAACTCAAGTTTGCGCGGCTTGCCACAGCGCCGACGGCAATAGCATCATTCCCGCAAATCCAAGCTTGGCCGGTCAGCATGCCGAGTATATCACCAAGCAACTAAATAATTTCAAGTCGGAGGACGGCAAGCCTGCAGCCCGGGAAAGCCCGATCATGGGCGCAATGGTAGCGCCACTCTCCGCAGAGGATATGAAGAATCTCGGCGCTTATTATGCCCAGCAGACTCCCAAGCCCGGCGCGGCTCAGGATAAATCGCTGGCGGAAAGGGGTGAAAAAATATATCGCGGCGGCAATCTCGATTCTGGCGTTCCTGCCTGTGCAAGTTGTCATTCTCCCACTGGAATCGGCATTCCGCCGGTCTATCCGCGTCTTTCCGGACAACATTCTGAATATACCCTCGCCCAGTTGCGCGCATTTCGGACCGATCAACGCACCAAAGACGCCAACAATGAGATGCATATGATTGCGTCACGCATGAGCGAAAGGGAAATGGAGGCGGTGGCCGAGTTTATTTCCGGATTGCGCTAAATTAAATACGCAAGCCTGAACCTGAAACAGTACCAAATTTAAACCGACCTGAGAACCAGGCCGGTTTTTTTATTTCGTTGTACCGAATACCCGATCGGCCGCATCCAGGGTTTTACTGATTTCGGCGGCACCGTGCGACGCCGAAACAAATCCGGCTTCGAATGCCGATGGCGCGAAGTAAACGCCTTCATCGAGCATGGCGTGGAAAAAGCGGTTAAAAGCTTCACGGTCGCAGCTCATCACTTCAGCATAACTCGTCGGCAGATTTTCGCGGAAATAGAGACCGAACATGCCGCCCACCGCCTGTGCGCAAAAGGCAATACCATGTTTTTTCGCAGCTGCGGTAAGACCTTCGGTCAGTTGCAGGGTGCTGGCGGCCAGCTTTTCATAGAAATCCGGCGTCTGCACCAGCTTCAGCGTGGCGAGGCCGGCAGCCACCGCGACCGGATTACCGGAAAGCGTGCCTGCCTGATACACGGCTCCCACTGGCGCGAGGCATTGCATGATGTCTCGCCTGCCGCCAAATGCCGCCATTGGCATGCCGCCGCCGATCACTTTGCCGAGCGTGGTAAGGTCGGGTCTTATGCCGTAAAGACCCTGAGCGCATTTCAGCCCAACGCGAAAGCCCGTCATTACTTCATCAAATATCAGTACGCTGTCGTGCCGCGTGCATAGGTCACGCAAACCCGGCAGGAAGCCGGGTTTCGGCGCTATCAGATTCATATTGCCTGCTACGGGCTCAACGATGACCGCAGCGATTTCTTCGCCGAACTGGCTGAACGCCTGTTCCACACCGGCGAGATCGTTGTAATCCAGCACCAGGGTGCTGGAGGTGGTTGCTGCCGGAACCCCGGCGGAACTTGGGTGACCGAAGGTCAGGGCGCCTGAACCGGCTTTTACCAGTAAGGCATCATCGTGGCCATGGTAGCAACCCTCGAATTTGATGATGCGGCTTCTGCCGGTATAGCCTCGCGCCAAGCGAATGGCGCTCATGGTGGCCTCGGTGCCCGAACTCACCAGGCGAACCTGCTCAATTGACGAAACAAGCTTGCACAGCAGTTCCGCTATTACCAGTTCCGCCTCGGTGGGTGCCCCGAAGGTCAGTCCTTTCTGTGCCGCTGCCTGTACCGCTTCAACCACTTCAGGATGAGCGTGGCCGAGAATCAACGGGCCCCAGGAGCCGACATAATCTATATAGGTTTTATTGTCCGCGTCCCAAACGTAGGCGCCTTGTCCCCGCTGAAAAAATATAGGCGTCCCGCCGACCGACTTGAAGGCGCGAACAGGTGAATTAACACCACCGGGAATATATTCCTGAGAGCGTTCGAATAATTGCTGATTACGTGACATTGTTGGCTAACCCATGATTATGAGGAATGAAATGCTGGTTTGACCTGAATAACAAAGAAAATTTCTCGGCAGCGGATCGAATGTGCCGGGCGTTAAACAAGGCGTTGTTGACAGCCACCGCGTCTGCGCCCTGGCGTATCAGTTCCCCGGCATTTTCCGGAATAATACCCCCGATAGCGACAATTGGAATCCCCAGCTTCTGCTTTGCGTGATGCAACAGGTCTGCGGGCGCAGACACAGCGCCCGGTTTGGTGACGGAAGCAAAAAAAGCGCCGAAGGCGGCATAATCGGCACCTTGCCGCTCGGCCTCGACAGCATGTTCCAGTCGTTCGTAACACGAAATCCCGATGATCTTGCCGGGTCCCAGTTTGCGCCGTGCCTCGGTGATGGGCGCATCCCCTTTTCCTAAATGCACGCCGTCGGCGTCCACTTCCAAAGCAAGATCAGGATAATCGTTGATGATGAACGGTACGTCGAATTCAGCGCAAAGACGGGCAAGTGACTGTGCCTGTTCAAGGCGCAGCGCGGCATCGTCCGTTTTGCTACGGTATTGGACTAATCGGGCTCCGCCTGCCAGCGCCTGCTGCGTCATCGCAAGGAGGCTGGCGGTATCGGCGATTTCCGGTGTAATTGCATATAAGCCGAGAATCCTGGGCCGTGTCATTTACTCTTGTTTCCCTCTTCGGCTTCGGTGTCGTCCCTGGCCCAGAATAACCTGTCCGGCAAATACTGTCCCATTCCGGGGCGAAACCCGGCCTTAAGCGATTGCCAGGTATATTCTTGCGCTTCGTATACACCCTCGGCGATGGGCAAGCCATTGGCAAGAGAGGCGGCGATAGCCGAGGCAAGCGTGCAACCCGAACCGTGATATGAACCTGGCAGCCGGTCCCAGGAATCGGTGCGAATGACTCCACTGGTTCCGTATAAATTATTGATCACCTGTGATGTGTTTTCATGGGTGCCGGTGATGAGCACATATTCGCAGCCCATATGCAGAAGGCGGGTCGCGCACTGGCTCAAATGCGGCATTTCGCTGTCATCGTCGTCATCCTGGGCAAGCCGCCGCGCTTCGATGCTGTTGGGCGTAATGATAGTCGCCTGGGGTAGCAGCAATTCGCGCATTGCTGCTACCATTTCGTCGCTGGTGAGTTCGTCGCCGCGCCCGGAAGCAAGCACAGGGTCCAGCACCAGCGGAATGTTGGGATAATCGGAAACCACTTCGGCGATAGCCGTGATAATTTCAACACTGCCGAGCAACCCGATCTTGAACACGTGTACCGGCATGTCTTCCAGCACCGCGCGTGCCTGATCCGCCACCCATTCCGGATCGAGCGCCATCACATCATCCACGCCCGCTGTGTCCTGCACAGTAATGGCCGTGACCACCGAGAGCGCATGACAGCCCATGCTGGCAAGAGTGAGGATATCGGCCTGGATACCCGCGCCCCCGGTAGAGTCGCTGGCAGCGAAAGAAAGTACGATGGGGGGTGGCTGAGACATGGGCTAATACCGTAAAATGACATTTTAACTCAAATTACTCTTACTCATCATGCCTACTACCGAAACTCTGGTTTACCGCTGTTACATGTGTCTCATTTGCGGATACGTATACGACGAGGCCGAGGGCTCGCCGCAAGAAGGCATTCCTCCGGGAACTCGGTGGGAAGACGTACCGATGAATTGGACATGTCCGGAATGCGCTGCACGCAAGGAGGATTTTGAGATGGTGGAAATTTAAATGCGTATTCTTCATACAATGCTGCGCGTGGGCGATCTGGAAAAATCCATCGCTTTTTACACCGATGTGCTGGGGATGAAGATGCTGCGCCGGAAGGATTATCCCGAAGGAAAATTTACCCTGGCATTTGTCGGTTATCAGGATGAGGCGAATGGCGCCGTCCTGGAGCTGACTCATAACTGGGATGTGAAAAAATACGATCTAGGCACCGGCTATGGCCATATCGCCATAGAAGTGGATAACGCTTATGACGCTTGCGAAGAAGTGAGGAAGCGCGGCGGTAAAATTACACGTGAGGCCGGGCCGATGAAGCATGGCGCCACGGTGATTGCATTCGTGGAAGACCCGGACGGCTACAAGATCGAGTTGATACAGAAAAAGGTGGCATAAACGCGTTGCTGGCGATACATGGCAGGGGTGTCAGTGAAAAAACGGCGCCGCGAAGAATTAAGAATGAACGGTCGGCTCTTATCGGCTGATTTAGGATTAAGTATCGGTCAAGGAATGTCATTATCCTGCTTTTCCTGCCAGGTGAGATATAACACGGCAATCGCGATGATCGCGACGGGCAGGATAACGTAAAAGCCCAGTGCATATCCTGCTCCTTCACCATGATCATGAGATGGTGATGTGCTTATTATCTTGTAGCCGTGAAGCAGGCTGACCATGAGGACCAAGACAAGCCCCGCCAGGCGGCGGTTCTGAATCAGGGCCCGCCCAACCATCCGGTTAAGCAGGTTCGCGGCGTAGTAGCCAATGAAGTAGACCGCAACATAGAAGATCAAAGCACCCATGAAAGCCTCTGGATTACCTGATTTACCAAGTCACAACCTGACTGAAGTTCCCCACCCCCTTCATTAGCCTGTCTTCAGCGCTTAAAGTGTGACCAGCAATAACTATTTTCCATCGTCCACGATTCCAGACGTAGCTGAGTAATTTCGATCGCTCTTTTTATTTTCAGCATCAATTTTCTTCTCGGTCTTTTTGCTGTCGGCTTGGGATTGCTGCCCCGTCTTTTTCCCGTTGCGGCTTTTTGCCTCATCCGCTGAAATAATTTTTGCCGCCTTGGACCAAGGGAATTCCTGAGCCTCCTTCTGCGCAAAAACCTGCGTGGAAAGTAGCGCAAAGAATAAGATTAGCGTAGTTGTCTTCATGAGTTCTAATGTGTAAATAAACAGAATAATTCCTGGAACAAATCGTTTCGGTACGTCAGCAGCAGCTTGAGCGAAAGGTAACAGGGTAAGCCTTTTTAAAGCGACTCCAAGCGCTTCCTCTACTAACAAGTCATTGATATCACATTATGTTATCTAAAATCTATTTCTATATCAAGCAGGCGCGGCCCCGATGTAGAGGGCAAATAACGGTCTGGTCTTTAGCAAAACAGCAAAAGATTTGTCCGGTTTATGCTATCCCGGATGAGAGGAGCATCTCTCTGCTTGACGAAAAGCTAAACGCCTCAGCAATCTAGAAGAAATAATTGGCCGAAAAAATTCCTTCATTGTTATGATCATAGCGATTTAATTCGAACCTTAGATCAACATCCTGGGATAGAGCATAGCGAGTAATGAAATGAGCAGTGAAAAAACGTTTGCTTTCACCAAGGACAAAAATTTGATAACTGCCGGCAAGTTTGATTCTCAAATTTTCGGTTACGTCGTAATACATTCCTACTTCCGCATCGCCGCCCAAACGAAATTTTTGTTTCAAATGCTCAGAAAACTCCGTTTTCAGATCAGCAAAGGAATATAACAGCAAGGGTGAAAAAAAATCCGGTCGATAGGAAATACCCCTTCCGTATGTGCCTTTGAGGGAATTGCAGTAGTTACAGTTGCGGTCTCTTAGTGTGTCGACCTCCAAGTCCAGACGCCAGGAAGGTTTGGTAAATATGGCGTCGTAGGGATTAAGCGCCGTGATAGAGAGAATTTTTGCCTGATCCAGTCTCACCCGGTCGGACTTCAGGTAATACCGAAGCTTGAAGTCCAAAAAAATGATTTCCGAGTTTTTATCATATCCCACATCCTTGGCCATTAAATCGTGATAAACGGGACGATAAGCGAATTCCAGGAAAGGCTCCCACTTGTTGTGCCCGATCCCCAATCGAAAGCGATCCGTGCCGTGGCCGTGGTCCGGGCGGCTCGAAAAGCGTGTGATGGTATCTGATAGCCCGTTAGTAGTAGCCGGCAGGCGACTTCTCGCCAGCAAAACGGAACGTGGAATTTTTATGTTCCCGGTACTCTTTTCTTGCATGCTTTGATACTGCAAGTAGTCCATGTAAGCGTTTAATACGAGTGGTTGTGATGGAGGGGAAAGGCTCTTGAAGGCAGTGCTTTCCGGTGATATTTCTCCTTTGACCATACGTCGTAATATGCGCTTCTCATCATCGACCATCCTGAGTCTCTTATGATTCATCTGGCTGAGCACTGACGGCCGATATACCACCTGCTTTACCAGCCCGTCCTGCGCCATCAGGGTTTTTACCGTGTCTGTCGGGATCACACTGAAAGAAAACGGATCTTTTAATCGAAGATCGGGATCAGCAACCTCCAACAGGGAAAGCACGTGGTATGAGCAGTTCTCCTGGAAATAAAAATAATCAAAATATGTTCCACCTAATTCCCATAGGTGCAGAAGCATCATGTTCAGCTGATCCTCGGTAAATTTGAGTTCATACTCCCAAAGATCCCGGCTTTCCAAATTATTGTATTCCTGCACCTTCGTGTAATAAGGGAAAATCGCGAAGCGGCCTGGGAAAGACCCTATTAAACCTTTGAGCGCATATAGAAACGCGTTTTCCGTGTCCGGAACCGCGGCATAGTTTGCACCATAGTTCATCAGATTATTACCGCTACCCGTTCTCCGGCTATCAATGCGTAGCAGGGTATGTCCAAACATGGAGGCTGGGTTGTCCATGAAATAAGATGCGAACACTAATGTCGCCCCCACTGGATCCAAAGCCTTCATCCAGCGGTCAAGTCGGTCGCATACTTGTATTTCCAGGCGATTTGGGTCGAATGTCAATTGCTGATTCAACCATTTGAAGCGGGCGGGAAAGTTACATTGCGGGTGCTCTTTGCCTTTCGTAATCTCGGTTAGTGGCACAAAGAAGCTGGAGAGAGTCGCTAATAGCTCTGATTCCGGATCAGTTTTCCCTTGTGGGGAATTGAAGAACTCCATTCCATCGGCTTCACTGGTCATGCCGCGAAAAAGTCTCTTGTCGTACTTTAAAAGCAGGTGCCAGACACGTTCATCGGCAAGCTTTTTTTGTTTGGCTTGCTGTTGCAATTCAGCCAGATAATCAGCAGTGACTTTGTGTTGGGAATGAGCCGTTACAGGAAGGAAGCAAAACCAGAAAAATAACCCGACTACAAGGCAAATAGGTTGCACGAAGGAATCATTGGAGTGATAACAATATAGAAACGGGTACAAGTTTTCACCTGTACCCGTTTCTGATTTTTTAATTCAATGCGGATAGTTTGATATCACAGGATTTTGCAAGTGTAGGGTGGCGAGTTAATTGATTTTCGAGCTGACTCAGCAATTCTGTCGAGTTTGTTTGGTCACTTGCAACCAGACTATCGAATTTCGCTTGAACCATTGCGCCAAATTCTTGATGGCTCGCTGCGGGACATTGATATAAATTGGCTAAAGTAGACAGATTTTCACCTTTACCTTGCGCCATTTCTTTAACCAGACTGGTGTAGTTCTCTTGCGCAAATACTTCACGTTCCTTGTTCATGCTTATCAAGCCATGATCACCGCAATTTGAAGTTCCGGATGTAATTCCAAAAGTCTGGTTTCCGAATGTTGAATTGGTTGTTGAAGCAAAAACCTGCGACGCACCTGGTTTTGGTCCCATGAGCTCTGACCCTAGCCCACAACCTGCTGCACCATAGCCAGCCGCGAAAACAGAAACAGGAAGTAAAAATAGAGAAGCTGCTACTGCAATCCGACTATATCGTCCCATAATACTCTCTCCATTAAGAAGTTGACTATCATCCAAACCCAGATAAAAAACACTGAATTTCTAGCTAAACGACAGGAAATGTTCTAGGAAAAATAAGGTCTTTTCCGCTAAAACGTATTGAATTTACTGAAGGCCTTTCTTGTTGTCAAATACTATATTTATAACTGGGTAAGCATACATACTTGGACGGGTGTTGCCAGGTGAGTGCCCTACATTCATCCTCATCGTGCTTTCGGGAGGGGAGGCTGCGGTGGCAGGAACGGAATCTCGATGCTGTGTTTCTGAAATTCAGACCAGATTTCAATGTTGAGGCCGGAGCGTAGCCGAAGCGCGCCACCTTCTGGATTCTCCACCCACACGAACAGTTCCAGATTGATTCCGCCAGGGGCGAATTCCTTTAAAAATACAGCTGGCTCCGGATTGGTCAATATTTGTTGCCGCTTTTTAGCGGCGTCCAGCATGATGTCCATCGCGACCTCGACGGAGCTTGTGTAGCTGATCTGGAATGGCAGGATCAGTCGTAATCGGGGATCCGAAAAATTCTGACTGATAACCGTTGAAGTAATGAAGGTATCGTTGGGAATGAGGGCCTCGGTTCCATCGTCGCTCTTGAGCACCACATACCGGGTCGTGAGTGAGGTGACTTCGCCCTTGCGGTCATCTACTGTAACGATATCGCCAATATGCAGTGAATGATCCAGAAGAATGATGAAACCGCTTATGTAGTTGCTGGCGATTTTCTGTAAACCCAATCCGAGCCCGACGCCAAGCGCGCCCCCGAACACGGACAAAACGGTGATATCTACACCGACCAATGGCAGCGCGATCAGCACGCCCACAAGTATCAGTACCGTCCGGCTGATTTTCGACAGAATCACGCGTTGATTGATATCCAGCGCTTGGGCATCCATGATGCGTACCTCAAGCGAACTGGCGAGCCAGAGCGCTACCAGCATGCTGACTGTGAATGCGAGGATGCCTTGTACGAACAGCAATACAGAAAGGCGCTGTTTGCCGATGTGGAACGAAATATCATCGAGAAATATCAGGATCTCCGGCAGAAGACCCGTTACATGGAGCGCCAGTCCAATCCATACCGTCCAGCCGATAAATCGCTCCCATGGGTGCAGCCATTCCTGGCCTGAAAAAACTCTGCGCAGCATATAAACGGCTGCACGAATCAGCGCGAGCGCAAATAACAACGGGACGACAATGTTGAGTAGATGAGTCGAATACCAATGACTCAACGCCCACCTGCCGAAAACGACCAGGACAAGCGCGAAGAGAGGGAACAGGAGGCGGCCCATGCTGCGCGCGCTGATATTCAGCGTGCGGGCGCTTACCTGTGGAGCGATGCGGATCATCGCCTGCCGCCGCAACCACCAGGAAAGCCCCAGACCTCCAGTCAGCACGGCAATCTGCCATAGGACGCTGACTTCCTGCGCGCCGGAGATCAGATCGCGTAACAAATTCTGGAACTCATTATTGGATTGCATGAGACAGGGCGGTAGCGGGTCCTACCGGTAAGGCTGAGAGTGCTTGTAGTGACGATGCCAGTTTTGGAGGTAAAGATCAGTGAGTGCGGCATTGCCGCGTATCAACAGCACATTCTCCGCGTTCCTGTACTGTGCCGCGTGGGTGAAATTGAAGCTGCCGGTAATCAGGGTTGCGTCAGGACTGTCCGCGTCGATCACTATGACTTTGTTATGTGCGCTGGTGTGATCGGAGTCCGTAAAAACCGGCACGCCCTCATCCGCAATCTTGGAAATCAGGCTGGTGGGGATTCGATGGGTTTGATCCTTGTCAGCAATTACTTTGACTTCCACGCCGCGGCGCTTCGCTGCAATTAATGCGTCGGCGATCTTGCGATGGGTAAAGCTGAACGTCTGCACCAGCACTTGATGATGTGCGGTATCGATAGCGTCGGCAATAAGCTTGCCGGCGTCATCTCCTGGGGTAAACGCCGCTTGTACCGTGCCTGAGGCGGGAAGAGCAATAGGAGGTTTATGGCCATGACCGGAAGTGGGTTCGAACCCTGCTGCATGAGGCGCAGCAAAAAGAATCGCCAGATAGCCGGCGACGGAAAGAGTGGCGCAATGGCGTAGCGATGTCATGCTTCACCCTTCGCCAATTCCAGCGCAGCGGCAAAAAAACCATCCGTACGGTGCAGGCCGGGGGACAGTTGCAGGAATGCGCCGGTGTCGAGGGGAATTTTTTGTTGTATCAATAGCTCGGCGCAATTCAACTGCATGAACCGGGGGTGGGTGCTTAAAAATTTATCGACGATCTCCTGATTCTCCTCCGGCAAGAAACTGCAGGTCGCATATACCAGCCTGCCGCCGGGCTTGAGCAGATTGGCGGCGGACGCCAGAATGGCTGCCTGCTTGCGCTTGAGCTCCTCAATGCTCTGCGGTGATTGTCGCCATTTCAAATCCGGATTACGACGCAACGTCCCAAGGCCGCTGCAAGGGGCATCCACCAGTACCCGGTCGATCTTTCCCGTCAGACGTTTCACCTTGATATCATTTTCATTAGTGATAAGCTGGGGATACAGATTGGACAAACCGGAACGCTTGAGGCGTGGTTTAAGGTTATTCAGCCGCTTTTCAGAATTATCCAGCGCATAGATGCGTCCTTGCGAACGCATCAGGGCGCCCAGCATCAGCGATTTGCCTCCGGCGCCCGCACAGAAATCGACCACCATGTCGCGGCGCTTCGGCCCGAGCAGATAGCCCAGCAACTGGCTGCCTTCGTCCTGGATCTCCACTTTGCCGGTGACGAATAGTTCGTGGCGATTGATAGCGGGCTTCCCGGCAAGGCGGATACCGATGGGCGAATAAGGCGTCGCGCTACCTTCAATTCCGTCTTTGCTCAGTACTGCAAGAACCTCATCGCGACTCGCAAGCAGCGTATTGACGCGTAGATCGAGGGGCGCCGCTTGTTGCAGCGACCGCCCCAGATCAAGTATCTCGCTATCGCTCATGAAATTGCGCAGCTTTTCCATCAACCAGACCGGGAACTCAGCCTGGACGTCAAGTGGCTGCGCTTCCAGCGATACCGACTTGATTCCCGTGAGCAACTTTGCTTCCGTTTCGCTAACGAGCGATATCAGCTCGCGCATATTCAAACCTTGGAATCTGGCCAGATAAGCAAGCAGCAACGAACGGGGAGTGGCAATGTTAACCGCGCTCTCGATAAAAAACCGGTGGCGCAAAATGCCAAATACCGTTTCCGCGACAAATGCGCGGTCGTTTACGCCAAGTGTCGGATTCTCTCGGAAGAAATGCCGCAATATCGAATCTGCAGGGTGTTCCAGCGGAAGCACGGCGCGCAATGCAGCGGCGGCCATGTCCAGATGAGCAGGGGTAAGACGCATCTATTGTCGATCACAGGGGGAAGCAAGGAGAGAAGGATGCGCGGCCACATGGGCGCGCGCTCGTAAAAACAACAAGCTGACAGGACCGTATTAGCTGATATTGATTACCTGCCGTTTTGCAATCAGCGCAGGCGTCCCTGTTTAAAACTGTCGGACATTTTGTCCGCGTAGCTTATGTTGGTAACCATCTGATCCGTAACAACGCCCATTTTCTCAGCCGCAACGATGCGCACCGGCAACATGTGATGGTCAACGGCAAGCCAGATTTTCTTGTCGCGCTGGCCTTCGTTTTCCAGCCGCTTTGTCAGCACGATGGTTTCCAGTTTACCCATCGGCGTGTCCAGCGTTTCTTTTCCAACCGCATAGTGGGCCAATTCGAGGTGCTTGCCATCGGTTTCATGGAGATCGATCACCTTGCCTGGCACGGCGGAAACAGGGGAGAACATGAAGCTGTAGAGCACGCTCAGCTTGTCCTGAGCGTCGGCAGGCAAGGCCTTTTGCTCTTCTCCGCGTTTATGTTGAAGGGTCAGCAGCTTTTTATCCCAATCGAAGATTGCTATTTTGGGTATCTTCTTGCCGTGCTGGTCCGAAAAACGTCCGGGACGCAACGCCCCCTGCGCGGTGATGATCCCTGCGCTATCACGCACCACGCTTTCGGGCTGTGTCAGCGCCAGTAGCCCTTTAGCACGGGATTCACTATTGATCTCATAGCTACGTTTACCACTTTCCTGCCTGATTTTCAAAGTATCGTTCACTTCGCCTTCGAGTGCGCCAGACGTTATCGAATAGCTGATATCGACTTGGGCGGGGACCTCAGCGGCACAAGCGGAGAACACCGAAAAACTAAAGCCCCACAGCAACGCAATGGATAAATATTTCATTTGTATAATTCCGGTGAGTATAGAACTGAGTTGTCGATTCCGGCATTGCTCACTTCAACATGATTATCGGAGAGCTTCAGCCGGTCTTCCATGAACCACCGTACGGCTTCGGGGTAAATGCAATGTTCCTGTTCCAGTACCCGTGCCGCAAGAGTTTCCTCGGTATCGTCCGGTAATATCTGAACTGCGGCCTGGACGATTATTGGACCGCGATCCATCTGGGAGGTGACGAAATGTACCGTACAGCCATGTATCTTTACACCTTCCTGCAACGCCTGCCTGTGGCTATGGAGGCCCGGAAAAGCAGGCAGCAATGATGGATGAACATTCATTAGCCTTCCCCGATAGCGGTTGACGAAATTATCTCCCAGAATTCGCATAAAGCCCGCGAGTACTATCAGATCGGGCTCATAAGCGTCAATTGCGTCGGCCAGTGCGGCGTCAAACGCCGGGCGTTCGGGATAGGACCGTTGATCCAGTACTCTGGTTTCACAACCATGCATTTTTGCAATTTCCAGTCCCGGTGCATCGGGCCTGTTGCTGATGACTGCAGCGATCCTGGCCGGCAGCGCTGCTTCGATCAGCGCTTGCATGTTGCTGCCCCGACCGGAAATGAGGATCACGAGAGATTTCATAATTTCGGCAGCGGGACTCGGCTTATTCTTTACACGCACTGCCGATTACTCGATGATTGTTTGCGCTTCATCTGCCTGGCGCTGCCGAATCGTACCTATATGCCACACAGTCTCGCCCGCAGATCGCAAAAGCCGCATTGCAGTATCGGCAAATTCCGGCGCCACTACCAGCGCCATGCCAATGCCGCAGTTGAACACACGCTGCATTTCCTGTTCGTTCACATTGCCTTGCAGCCGCAGCCAGTGGAAAAGCGGAGGCATGTCCCATGCATCGTGTTTCAATATCGCCGTGAGGCCTTTCGGCAGGACCCGCGGGATGTTTTCCGTCAAACCGCCGCCTGTGATATGTGCCATGCCTTTGACCGGCAGATGCTTCATCAGTTCGAGCAACGGTTTTACATAAATACGCGTCGGCGCCATGATGACATCAATTAACGCTTTACCGTGGAAATCCGCTGACAAGTCCGTATTATTTTTTTCGATAATCTTGCGGATCAGCGAATAGCCGTTGGAATGTGCGCCGCTGGAAGCAAGTCCCAATACCGCATCACCTTCCCGAATGGTCAAGCCGGTTATAATCTGGTCTTTCTCGACGGCGCCTACCGCAAAGCCGGCAAGATCGTATTCCCCCTCCGGGTACATGCCCGGCATTTCGGCGGTCTCGCCGCCAATCAAGGCGCATCCTGCCTGTTCACAGCCCTTTGCAATGCCTTTTACAACGCGGGTGGCTGTTTCCACGTCCAGTTTGCCGCACGCGAAATAGTCCAGGAAGAACAACGGTTCCGCGCCTTGCACCAGAATGTCGTTTACACTCATTGCCACCAGGTCGATACCGATACTGTCGTGCTGGCCGGATTGGAATGCGAGCTTCAACTTGGTACCCACGCCATCGGTGCCCGATACCAGCACCGGGTTACGATATTTTTTTGAAATCTCGAACAATGCCCCGAAGCCGCCTATGCCGGCGAGCACTTCCGGACGCATGGTACACTTGGCATAGGGCTTGATATTCTCCACCAGGCGGTCGCCTGCGTTGATGTCTACGCCCGCGTCTTGGTAGGATAGATGGATAGAGTCAGGATTGGGGTTTTCGAAATTGGATGACGTCAAGTTGAGTTCTCGCCTTGTTGCAGATAGAGTGCAATTTTCAAAATGGCGATTTTACCGTAAATGGTCACGAGAGTCGCTGCTTCGTGTATGACTTCGACATATCATGGTCAACCGTCAATATATGACCATTAACTCATGGGCAACAATTTTATACCCGTAAATGAAGCAACTGCTGCTGGATATCGCCCCGTCGCCGCCGCCCACGCTGACTAATTTCGTGCCGGGACGCAATATAGAACTATTGCAGACCCTGGGCAATGTTATTGCTGGATCGGAGCGTGAGCGTTTTATTTATTTATGGGGCGGAGCCGGGTGCGGGAAAAGCCATTTGCTGCTGGCGATAGCGGGGATACATATGCGCAATAAAGTGAATACGGCATATTTCGCCTGTGACGCAAATACCAGTTTCGCCGCAGGCAGCGAAGCCAGTTGTGTAGTGGTGGATGACGTGGATCGGCTCAACGCTGAGGCGCAAATCGGCTTGTTTAATCTCTATAATCATATTCGCGACGAGGGTCACGCGTTTCTTCTGGTGAGTGGCACGGTCGCGCCGGCGCAATTGAAACTGAAATTACGCGAAGATCTTGTCACGCGCCTGGGATGGGGTTTAGTGTATCAAGTTCATGAATTGACCGACGAGGAAAAAATAAAAGCGATGAAAAGCCATGCTACCAGCCGCGGACTGGATTTGTCCCAAGAGGTGTGCGACTACCTGCTCCGGCATGAACGGCGCGACTTGCCGTCTTTGATGGCTACCCTTGACGCGCTGGACAGTTATTCGCTGGCCAGCCAGCGTAAAGTCACGGTTCCGCTGGTGCGTGAATTATTGCAGGCAGCGTCATGAATCTGGCGCTATTTGACCTCGACAATACGCTTCTGGCCGGTGATAGCGATTTCCAATGGGCGCAATTCCTGATTGAGCAGCGCGTGCTCGACCGTGAAGTGTACGAAGCACAAAATGTCGAATTCTACGAGCAATATAAATCCGGAACGCTGGATATACACGCGTTTCTGGACTTTCAGCTGAAGCCGTTATCGCGTCATCCCCGGAGCCAGCTTGATGCCTGGCACAGCGAATTCATGAAGGAAAGAATTCTGCCGCTGATAACGCCGGACGCGCGGAAATTGATTAACAAGCATATGATCGGCAAGGATCTATGCGTCATCATCACGGCCACCAATCGATTTGTAACCGCCCCGATCGCGCAGGAACTGGGAATAAGCAATCTGATCGCCACGGAGGCGGAGCAGCGGGATGGTGAATACACGGGCCGCGTTTCGGGCGTGCCCTGTTTCAGGGAAGGCAAGATAGCGCGGCTGGAAAGCTGGCTGGATGAACATAATCTGACATGGCTATCGTTTCTGGAAAGCTGGTTTTACAGCGATTCATTGAACGACCTTCCGCTACTCAACAAGGTTACCCACCCGGTCGCGGTGGATCCCGATGCAACCCTCAAGGCTCATGCGGAAAAAAAAGGATGGCCCATCATCAGCCTGCGATAACTTGAATAATGGTTCAGGAACGTTACGCCCGGGCCGCAATGTAGCAATGGTAGTAGTAATAGCAGAAAACACGACAAAGCTTTCTTATTGACTCGATTATTGACTCGATTATTGACTCGAGGTCTGGGGTGCTGATCGTTCGCAAATTGGCCTGAGCGCCCGAGTGAGTTCCGTCAAACATCCTTTATTGCTGCTGATTTTCTTCTTTCTGCTGGGCCTTGGCAGTCTGTTTACCGGACTGCTGTTCGGCAGCGTGGATATCCCGATCCCCGGCGTTATCGATGTCCTGTTGTCGCCAGTCGATAGCATCCCTCACCAGATCATCTGGCAGTTGCGCTTGCCGCGTGTGTCGGCCGCATTTGCCTGTGGCGGCCTGCTGGCCCTGGCGGGCGCGCTATTGCAGGTTCTGCTGCGTAACCCGCTGGCTGATCCTTATATTCTGGGCGTATCGGGTGGGGCGGCGGTCGGCGCGCTCCTTGCGATGCTGCTGGGATGGGGGCTCGTCTTGACGAATCTGGCGTCGCTGGCTGGTGCACTGACGGCGATTGCCATTGTGTTTGGCTTGAGTTTTCGTGTCGGCGACTGGAATCTTTACCGGTTGCTCCTGACAGGGGTGGTACTGTCCGCTGGCTGTACGGCGCTGACTACCTTGATCCTGACGCTGGCGCCTGCCCGCGATATAAAAGGCATGCTGTTCTGGTTGATGGGCGACATTTCGCGCGCTGAAGAGTTGGCGCCCGCATGGGCCATGCTTATCATTGTAACGGCTTTGAGCATGCTTTTTTCCGGCAGCCTCAACGTTCTGAGTCTCGGCCAGATGAAGGCGAAAACGCTGGGTGTGGCGGTACTGCCACTGCAGATCGGCATCTACTTTTGCGCCTCATTGGCGACCGTATCCGCGCTGATGGTGGCGGGCGCCATCGGATTTGTCGGTCTGATCGTGCCGCACGCCGTGCGCTTGCTGGGCGTTAACGATTTTCGCTGGCTGCTGCCCTTGTCGGTGCTCTCCGGAGGCAGTTTTCTCACATTGGCCGATACCCTGGCTCGTACGTTGTGGGCGCCGCAGCAATTGCCCGTGGGCGTACTGACGGCATTGCTGGGCGTACCGATGCTGTTGATGTTACTGTCGAGAAAGCATTGATCGTTTCGACTCTATCTCAAACGGAGGCGCCATTTGATGAACCTGTTCCAGTATTGCGCGTTACCTACCAGGGGATGAATTCTGCAAGTTCGGTATCAACCCCAGAACTACCCCTTGAGTTGCTGCCCACTGAATTGCCTGAATTGCCTGAATTGCCTGAATTGCCTGAATTGCCTGAATTGCCTGAATTGCCTGAATTGCCTGAATTGCCTGAATTGCCTGAATTGCCTGTAGGGACAGTCCACCTCTGGTATATGTCCGTCGCGGACACCACGATTCCGTTCGATCATCATCTATCCGTTCTCGACGAGGAAGAGCGGCACCGGGCAAATCGGTTCCATCTCGATCACGATCGGGTCCGATTCGTCCTGGGACGTGCTTCCCTGCGTTGCTTGTTGGCGCAATACACGGATTCCGAGCCTGCTCTCATCCGATTCAAGCAGAACCAATACGGTAAACCATTTCTCCAATATCCGCCCAGTCCTGTCCAGTTCAATGTAACGCATTCCGGCAACTACATACTCCACGCGATCGCGCACGAAGCCGAGGTTGGGGTGGACGTTGAAGTCATCCGCGATTCTGCTGGACTTGCATCAATTTCTTCATATTTTGCTGCCGGCGAACAAGACTGGCTATCGGCGACGGATTCTCAGGCGTGGAATAGTGCATTCTTCACACTATGGGTTTGCAAGGAGGCTTACATAAAGGCGCTTGGCCGAGGGCTTTCAAAGTCGTTGAACAGCTTCGAAATCAGTCTCCCGATGGGAAAAGAAGGAATGGAGCCAAGGGTTCTCTTCGACTCCGATGACGCTGCTGCCCCGGCCTCATGGCGGCTGATGATTTTTGAGCCCGATCGGGATACGCTGGGCTGTCTCGCCGTTAACCGCGCCTGTAAAATAGTCGAGTTGCGTCAATACGGCTCAGGCACGTTGTTGCGGCGGATATCCCTGGTGTAAGAGAAAGCTCTGAGTCAGACTGTCGCGGACTCAACCAGTCCGCACGAAGCACTGAATATAGGCGTCTCCGGTGTCGCTTTTGACATAATCGGTAGTTGCGTATGACGCATAGGACCGACGCTCCACGACGATGCGATCGAAGTGATGGACGAACTGCCAACGTAGTACCGGCCGCGTGGAGAAACAGGGGATGAAAACGCCCCCTCGCCGCAGGGCGCGCGTAACCGCAGGCATGACTTCCGCCCATAGCCCCTCATCGTCCCACAATGTCACGGGAACAAGGTAGGGATCGAAAAAAATGCCGTCGAGGCTCTCCGGTTCGATCTCATGGATATATTCAAAAAAATCCGCGTGAACGATCTCCAGCGCTGGCGGTAGCGATGGATTTCGTTCGCGGAAGAGTTCTATCACCTGGGGAAATTTTTCGATTACGGCATGATGCCGCGTGGCTGGGTTGGCCGCGATGCGCAGTGCCGAGATGCCCAGTCCCAGGCCCACCTCCAGGAACTGCGAGCCATATTTGCAGAGAATGTCGGCGGATTCCCACATCAACGCCGTTTCCCACCCTTGCATCGCCTGACCGTCTTCGATGAGGAGAGTGACTTCATCCCCATCCCCTTCTATGAGCTTTATCTCCGGGTTTTCTATTTGCTGTATCGCGTTCATTGTGCTTTCTCCTCAAAATGCGTCCCTGGCAGTTGGACCGGGTGGAGCGAGCTCACCAGAAAGGTGAGGCTTACGGGGTATGAAAAATTCTTTTCAGTTATAGTGCCTAGCTAACAAATGAGTGGTCAGCTGCCGGATTCAGGATCATGTCATTGGCGGCAAAGCGATCCAGCAGCGCCTTGAGTTCTTTGGAAAACACAGGCTCTCCGAGCGCGGAAACTTTTGCCCGATGACGCCAGCGCGGTAGTGGCTCGATCTTTGGCAAAGATGTATTCTCCGTCTGCGCTTTCGTCACCACTGAGGCCAGATCGGCGATAGTGGGGGTCTCAAAAATCTGTTGCAGCGGAACTTCTACACCGAATTCGTCGCGTAACCGTGATATTACCTGGGTTGCCAGGAGGGAGTGCCCTCCCAGGGTGAAGAAATTGTCGCTAATACCGATGTGTCCGATTCCCAGTATCTGCTCCCAAATCGCCACAAGCTTTGCCTCAGCAGGCGCATGAGGCAAAACAAACCCGTGGTCCCGTATTTCTGGCACCGGCAGCGCCAGCCGATTGATCTTGCCACTGGGTGTTGTGGGCAACTCTTCAAGTATAACGAATAATGACGGCACCATATAATCGGGCAACCGAGGAGCGAGATGCCGGCGCAGGTCTCCGTCGGTTGGTGGTTGGCCCAAATTCGTCGAATCCGCCGTGTTCGCCGAACCCATCGAGACATACGCGACCAGCCGCCAATCGCCAGCGTATTCCTGAGCGATGACCACCGCTTGTTTTACATCAGGAAATTGGAGGAGGTGGTTTTCGATCTCGCCCGGTTCGATACGATAGCCACGAATTTTCACCTGAAAGTCCCGCCGCCCGATGAACTCGATGCTGCCATCCGGAAGCCGGCGTCCGAGGTCGCCCGTGCGGTAAATTCGCCGTCCTCCGCCCTCCGATGGAAACGCTGCAATACTATCCTGCCGCCAATAACCCACGGCGACGAAGAGACCGCGCAGCACAATTTCCCCTGGGCAGTAGACATCCGCAGACTGTCCGGCATCATTCAGCAACAGAACCTCGATGTCATCAACCGGATAACCGATGGGTACGGCGTCGCGCACAAGCCTCGTTTTACTATCGATGAAGCATTGCAGCACCATCGTCGACTCCGTGAGGCCGTAACCATTGACCAGCAGGCCATCCGGGGGAAAGTGCGCACGGAAAGAATCAACATCGCGCCGGTACACGGCCTCACCCCCAAGGACGACAAGACGGATTTTTTCCAGATGCTCCATTCCCGTCAGTGTATTGACAAGATGGCGAAATATAGTCGGGGCGGAATGAAAAACCGTAATCTCCTGTTCTACGAGACAATCGACGAGTGCCGCGATGCCATGCTCCCGCACAGAAACCGGATAAACCGCAGCGCCGTTGAGCAGGGCGCCGAAGATGTCCTGAACAGCAGCGTCAACGCCATATGAAGAGACAAAGGTCAGCCGGTCATCAGCGCATAAATGCAGATTGTTACTGTAGTTCCGGACTTGGGCCGAGACATTGCGGTGAGTCTGCACGACGCCTTTTGGTTCTCCTGTGGATCCTGAGGTGTAGAGAATATAGGCAATGCGATCAGGCGAGATGGCTGGCGGGGGATCGGCATCGAAGCGCTCGTTCTCGGCAAATCGAATCACCTGCGCCTGCTCCGTGGAAAAGTCTTCGATATCTGTCAGGACGGCGGCTGCCGTGGAATCGGCTATAAGCCTGTTAATTCGGGGCAGAGGATGAGCAGGGTCGAGCGGGACATACGTCTTGCCTGCCTTTAGCACTCCAAGCATCGCCGCGATCGTGGATGCGCCATGGCGGAAAAACAGGGCGACCCGCTCCTCACCATCTCCGCGCAGGGCGAGAATGGCATTGGCGACTCGATTGGAAAGCCTCTCCAGTTGTGTATAAGTCCACTGCTCATTTTTAGTCTTGACCGCGGTGTTATCAGGATAACGCGTTGCCTGCTCCCGAAAACGGCTTCCTATCGATTGTTCGATCGCCTGCCCAGAGAACGCTATAAATGGATTCCTGGGTGTAACAACGTTTTTTCCTGAAGGTATCTGACGGGTGGGGCGCAATTGCGCGAGCGGCACGTCGGGGTCGGCGGGGATTGCTTCCAGGAGATTGGTAAAGTGGTCTAGCATGTATCTGACGGTATCGGGCTCAAAAAGATCGCGTGCATAGACTGCGTGGAGCCGGATGTTCCGGTCGTACTCGATGGCATAGAGGGTGAGGTCGAATTTTGCTGATTCCTCATCGGAGTCGAAATCAGTCGCTGCATCGAGTTCAGTATCCTCATCGTCAGGCTCGTCAGGCATGCGTCCATCGATATTGAGCAGGTTGAACATCACCTGGAATAGCGGCGCCTGGCTCAGATGTCGTGCCGGGGCAAGCCTGGCCACCAGCATTTCGAAGGGCAGATCCTGATGCGCGTACGCCTCGGTTGCCACCATGCGCACGCGCTCGAGCAGCACGGTAAATGACGGATCGCCCGACAGGTCCAGGCGCAAGGCGAGCGTATTGACGAAGAATCCGATCAGTCCTTCCAGTTCACTGCGGGTGCGGTTGGCAATGGGGGTGCCGATCACCAGGTCGCACTGTCCACTATAGCGCGACAAGAGCACGCCAAAGGCAGCCAGGAGCGTCATGAACAAGGTGGCGCCCCGGTTTTGTCCCAGGGCGCGCAAGCGCGCGGTAAGCGAAGCGTTAAGGCATACACTGCAGCGTCCGCCACGATAACTCGACTGTGCCGGACGTGGCCGGTCGGAAGGCAGGGCAAGCTGCGCCGGGGCATCCTCCAGCTGCTTCTGCCAGTAGGCGAACAGTCCGTCCAGCCGCTCGCCCTGTAGAATGCGCCGCTGCCAGCAAGCGAAGTCGGCGTACTGAATCGGCAGTGCCGGCACTGCAGGCTGTCCGCCTTTCACCCTGCCTTCGTAGAGGGCGCGAAGATCGCGGTGCAGGATCTCCAGCGACCAGCCGTCTGCGACGATATGATGCAGCACCAGCACCAGCCAGTGATAGTCGCTCTCAATGCGCACCAGGCTGGCGCGCAGCAGCGGACCGTGGACAAGGTCGAAAGGGGCGGTAAGTGCCGCGGCGTGATGGGCACGGGCGCGTGCGAGGGAGTTGGCTGGGGGCTGGCTGACATCCACCAGCGGCAGGTCGATGCGCAAGCGTGGGGCAATGACTTGCACCGGCACGCCGTCCACTGCGGTGAAGGTGGTGCGCAGTGCCTCGTGGCGGTCGAGCAGGTCGGCCAGGCTGTCTTCCAGCGCCTGCCGGTCCAGCGGACCCTCGAACGGCAGCACGGTACTCAAGTGATAAACCGCACTGCCCGGATGCAATTGCTCGAAAAACCATAGCCTTTGCTGTGCAAAGGAGGCAGGAAAGAGGAACGCTTCGCGGTTTGCGGTATAAAGCGATCGTTCGTCTTTTTCGATCATGGCTGCTCCTTTCGAAACACGAGCAAACCGCTCGTCTATCGTCTTGCCTTGCCTCTCCATGGAACGAATATGTGCGGAGAATAAGGCGGCTTGAATTATCCGGCGTAGCGCATGACTTTCCTCGAAAACCAAAACGATGCGATTTGATATTTCCCGACACATAAGGCTGGCGACGGGATTGAGTTCCTTATTCGCGTATCCTTGGTACGCGCGCATTCGCATCCTGAACTCTACTGCTGTTAAGAAATTATAGCCTTCCAAAATATAAATTTAGCCTAATTGACGCTTTTTTCAAGTTCATGTCAATTTCATACATTTCCATACCGCTTGTATACTCCTTTATCGACACATCAGCCTGGAGAGCTTTTTAGTCTTGATAAGAAAGAGCCCGAGTGATGTTCGCGCCGTCCACCTGGGGAGGATAGGATTCAGCCGCGCTGGAATATGCGGCATAATTCACCCTTTTTTGGTTTCGCTGCGATGAAGGCTGCCCAGTTATCGGCGTGGTATCCTGCGCCGTCTTCCATATCACCCCAAGCTCGAGGATGGTTGCTGAACCGTGGTTCACTCACTCAGCTCATCCAGCAGCATTGTTGCGGCAATTTTCGTGTCAAGCCGGTATTCCAGCGCCTGGCCGGAGTGTACGTTGATGAACTTGCGATGATGAATTTGCGTCGAAACGAGTTGGCATTGGTACGGGAGGTGTACTTGTATTGCGGTGATACGCCGGTGGTATTTGCTCATTCGGTAGTGGCGAGGAAAGATCTGAGGGGCGCGTGGCGCGGGTTGAGCGGTTTAGGCAACAGATCACTGGGTACGGTATTATTTACCAATCCAGTGGTCAAGCGTACACCGCTGCGCTTTAAAAAACTGAATTCAACGCATCCACTTTTCATTCGCGCCTGCCGGCATTTGCAGGCAAAACCGCCTGGTCTTTGGGCGCGGCGTTCCCTGTTCAGCTTGAAAGGGCAATCCATACTCGTCACCGAAGTATTTCTTCCTTCCATTCTGGAGTTGACACAGTGACGCTCACACAACGTCTTGGTCATTATGAAAAGCTGATGCGCCTGGATAAGCCCATCGGCATTCTTCTGCTGCTATGGCCGACATTATGGGGCTTATGGCTTGCCGCCGGCGGCGTGCCCAGCACAGATATCCTTGTGATATTTGTGCTGGGCACCGTACTGATGCGGTCCGCCGGTTGCGTCGTCAACGACTATGCAGACCGCAATTTCGATTCGCATGTGGAGCGCACCAAAAATCGTCCATTGGCGACCGGCAAGTTGAGTTCCAAAGAGGCGCTGCTGCTGGCAGCGGGATTAAGTCTGTGCGCGTTTCTTCTGATACTGCCGCTGAACCGTCTTACACTTGCCTTGTCGGTGCTGGCGCTATTCCTGGCTGCGAGCTATCCATTCACCAAACGTTTCTTTGCGATGCCGCAAGCCTACCTTGGCATCGCTTTCAGTTTCGGGATTCCAATGGCTTTTGCGGCGCAGACGGGAGAGGTGCCCTATATTGCCTGGCTATTGATGGTGGCGAACCTGCTTTGGGTGATTGCTTACGATACCGAATATGCCATTGTGGATAAAGTTGACGATCTCAAGATCGGGATCAAGACGTCCGCCATTACTTTCGGCCGTTTCGATGTATTGGGCGTGATGCTGTGCCATATCTTGTTTCTGTGCGCCATGGTCGTCGTGGGGCTGATCCAGAAACTCGGCACTATTTACTACGCGGGTCTCGTCGCCGCGCTGGGATTGGTGTTTTACCAGTACCGCCTGATTCACGATCGCGACCGCGCTCGCTGCTTCAAGGCCTTTCTGCACAACAACTGGGTCGGCGCGGCGATTTTCGTTGGTATCGCGCTTGATTACCTGATAAATGGGGCCTCATCAGTATGAAATACAAGGACCTGCGCGATTTCATCGCCCAATTGGAGAAGCAGGGGGAACTGAGGCGCGTAACGGTCGAAATCGATCCGTATCTGGAAATGACCGAAATCTGCGACCGGGCATTGAAAGCCGGCGGTCCCGCCATTCTGTTTGAAAAGCCCAAGGGACATACCATTCCTGTGCTGGGAAACCTGTTCGGTACGCCAAGGCGCGTAGCAATGGGCATGGGGCAGGATTCGGTTGAGGCATTGAGAGAAGTCGGTAAACTTCTGGCGTATCTCAAGGAACCTGATCCGCCCAAAGGGCTGAGGGATGCATGGGACAAACTGCCCGTCCTGAAACAGGTACTCAATATGGCGCCGAAAGAGCTTTCCAGAGCGCCCTGCCAGGATATCGTATGGGAGGGTAAAGATGTGGATCTAGGCAGGCTGCCGATCCAGACTTGCTGGCCGGGAGATGCGGGTCCGCTGGTCACCTGGGGATTGACGGTCACTCGAGGGCCGCATAAGACGCGGCAGAACTTGGGGATTTATCGCCAGCAGGTGATCGGCCCGAATAAGCTCATCATGCGCTGGCTGGCTCATCGTGGCGGCGCGCTGGATTTTCGCGATTTTTGTCTGGCTAATCCGGGGCGGCCTTACCCGTTGGCAGTGGCGTTAGGGGCAGACCCGGCGACCATACTTGGTGCCGTCACACCGGTACCCGACAGCTTGAGCGAATACCAGTTCGCCGGTTTGCTGCGCGGCGCGAAAACGGAGATTGTCAAATGCCTGAGCCATGATCTGCAGGTTCCGGCGAGTGCAGAAATCGTACTGGAAGGGTATATCTATTCAGGAGAAACAGCATTGGAAGGCCCATTTGGAGATCATACCGGCTACTATAACGAGCAGGAAATCTTTCCGGTGTTTACGGTCGAGCGCATCACCATGCGGCGCGAGCCGATTTATCATTCGACATACACGGGCAAGCCACCGGACGAGCCGGCCATACTTGGTTTGGCACTTAATGAAGTGTTCGTGCCACTGCTGCAGAAGCAGTTTACCGAAATCATCGACTTTTATCTTCCACCGGAAGGCTGTTCCTATCGCATGGCAGTGGTGAGCATGAAGAAGCAGTATGCGGGCCATGCCAAACGAGTCATGTTCGGCGTGTGGAGTTTTCTGCGGCAATTCATGTATACCAAATTCATCATTGTCACGGATGACGACGTCAATATCCGCGACTGGAAGGAAGTCATCTGGGCCATCACCACACGAGTGGACCCCGCACGGGATACGCTGATTGTTGAAAATACCCCGATAGATTACCTTGACTTCGCCAGCCCGGTATCCGGCCTGGGCGGAAAAATGGGATTGGATGCTACCAACAAGTGGCCTGGGGAGACGAACCGCGAATGGGGCACCCCCATTGTGATGGACGTTGCGGTAAAGGAGCGGGTGGACAGAATCTGGAAAGATCTGGGGTTTTAGACATGTATAGTCGCAGCCCTCGCGAGTTGAGCCAATCTGACCTTGCATGCGATCTGTTATTAGACGCTACAATACGCAATATCGCTACTTTTCCTTATATCGTGCTTCTTGATGGCCGTCATACCAACTGAAGCTTGTAGATCTTACTTATTGGAAATAATGGATCGCGCAAATACTGACGACGTGGCTGATGTTGAAGAATGTAACCCCTCCGTTGCCATTCGTCCGGATTTTGGCGTAATCGCGGCATGGGTAAAACCCGGTGCAAGAGTACTCGATCTCGGCTGCGGTGACGGTTCGCTCATGTGTTTTTTGCGCGATGCGCGTAACGTGCGGGGCTACGGCGTTGAAATTGATGACGCCAATGTTCTCGCATGCTTCAATAACGGAGTGAACGTAATTCAGAGCGACCTGGAGTCGGGTCTGCAAAGTTTCGAATCGGATTCATTCGATTATGTAGTACTTTCCCAAACCCTGCAGGCGGTCAAAAATACCGAGCGAATCGTGAAGGAAATGCTACGGGTGAGTAAAGAGGGTATTGTTTCATTTCCGAATTTCGGGTATTGGAAAAATCGCCTGCAGGTTTTAGCCGGCCACATGCCGGTTTCGGAAGCGCTGCCCTATCAATGGTTCGACACGCCCAACATTCATAATTGCACGCTTGGCGATTTTGAAGAATTTTGCAGCCAGCATGGCGCCCGCATCCTCGAACGCCGGGTGCTGAATGGAAATCATCAGAACACGTTTCTACCTAATTTGCTGGGAATGCTGGCGTTTTACCGGTTTGAACAGCAGAAGTAAGCGCAGGGTTCTTTAGGTGCGAGGCATTGCGGGATCCGCAGTTTCAAATTTTGCCCGCCCGGCCAGCCACACTAAAACCAGCACAGGAATACCAAGCAGCGCTGTTCCGGTAAAAAAACTGGCATAACCGTAAGCATCGACAAAGTCGCCGCTGAACCCGGCGATAAATTTTGGCAACAACAACATCACCGAACTGAACAGAGCATATTGCGTGGCGGAATAGGCGGAGTTGGTCAGGCCGGAAAGATAGGCGATAAAAGCGGAAGAGGCAATGCCCGCTGAAAGGTTGTCGGCGGAAATGGTGAATATGAGTCCAGTTAGGTCGTGGCCGCGCCCTGTGAGCCAGACAAACAGAAGATTAGTCGCCGCTGACAATACTGCGCCGAGAAAAAGTGTGCGCATTATGCCAATTTTCGCTATAAATACGCCGCCGATGGCCGCGCCAGCGATCGTCATTACTACACCATAAACCTTGGAGACTGTTGCCACCTCATCCTTGGAATATCCCATGTCTACATAAAACGGGTTGCTCATCACGCCCATCACCACATCCGAGATGCGGTAGACCGCAATTAAAGCCAGAATCAGCAATGCTTGTCCGCCATGGCGCACGATAAAGTCCCGGAAGGGCGCGACCATTGCCCCGTACAGCCAGGCCAGCAGTTGCGTGAGCCGTACGCTCAGATTCCAGTGCGCAATAGCAGCCTTGGCGCGATCTTCATTCTCCGAGATAAGACGGTTAACGGGAACATCGGGCTCCCGTATTATGAGCGTGGTAATAATCCCGATCATCATAAATGCCGCCATCGCCAGATAGGCAGTTCGCCAGGGAGCATAGTTATAGGTCGCTTCCGAAGGATCTACCGCCGCTGCTATCCATAAAGCGCCAGCGGAAGCCAGAATCATCGCCATGCGATAACCTGCTTGATAGGTGGCAGCCATTGCGCCTTGAAGCCTTAGCGACACCGCTTCGATTCTGTATGCGTCCAGTGCAATGTCCTGCGTTGCAGAAGCGAAAGCGACGGCCAGGGCAAAAAAGACCGTATGCGTCAAATTTTCGAGCGGATCTGTGTTCGCTATGCCGATCAGGGCGACGACAATGGAGACTTGCGATAGCAAAAGCCATGCGCGCCGTCGGCCCAGTAAGCGGGTTAATAGTGGCAACGGCAGACGATCTACCAGCGGGGACCACATCCATTTGAAGCCATAAGCCAATCCTATCCAGCTCAAGTGGCCAATAGTGGAACGATCGATCCCCGCTTCCCGTAACCAGAATGACAAGGTCCCCAGTACCAGTAACAGCGGCAACCCGGCAGAGAAACCCAATGACAGCATTCCCAACACCCGTGGGTGGGTGTAAATACGAAAAGCGTGAAGCCAGCCGGACAAGGCAGCGGGCATTAGGCCAAATCCGGCATTCGAGGCAGGGCATCTAATTGATCGATTACCTGATTCGGGATCATAAGCTGTAGTCGTAGTCGATAATAAGCGGGGAATGATCAGAAAACCGTTCCGTCTTATAAATGGACACAGCCTTGGCCTTGGCGGCAATTCCGGGGGTAGCGATCTGATAATCGATGCGCCAGCCCACGTTTTTTGCCCATGCCTGCCCTCGATTGGACCACCACGTATATTGCTCAGGTTCAGGATTGATTTGACGGAATACGTCGACAAATCCAAGCTCGTGAAAAACGTCAGTAAGCCAAGTGCGTTCTTCTGGGAGAAAGCCCGAATTTTTTTGATTGGATCGCCAGTTTTTCAAGTCGATTTCCTTGTGGGCAATATTCCAGTCGCCGCATAAAACGATCTCTCTGCCGCAATCTGCCAATTGTTTAAGCATGGGGAAAAATCGCTCCAGAAAGAAGAATTTTGCGGCTTGCCGATGTTCGCCGCTGGAGCCGGAAGGGAAATAGACCGATATCACGCTTACTCTGCCAAAGTCGAGGCGCAGAAAACGTCCTTCCGCGTCGATCTCGGCGATGCCCAGGCCCTCGATAACGTTGTCCGGCTTGCATCGGCTGTACGTTCCTACGCCGCTGTATCCTTTCTTTTCAGCGCAATGAAAGTAGCCATGATAGCCATCAGGTGATGCTATTTCGCGAGTAATATCAGCGGCCTGTGCTTTCAACTCCTGCATGCATACGATGTCAGCTTCCTGTGTCGGCAGCCATTGAAAGAACCCCTTGTTTGCCGCAGAGCGTATGCCGTTCAGGTTAACCGTTATAATTCGCATATCTGTCTTCTCGGGTTCGTCATTGCAATGTTCAATTTTCGCCAGGAATTTATTGAATTCGCCATCAGCCGCCATGTACTTTGTTTCGGCGAATTTAAAACCAAAGCCGGGCGAATGTCGCCATATTTCTTCAATGCCGGACTATTTAACGATGGCGACTCTCTGAGAAAGCTGGGTCAATTTTACGCCAAAGCCATTCTTGCCGCCCAGCTTCCGTTTGACATGCTGTTCGGCTCCGCCTACAAAGGCATTCCACTGGTTAGCGCCATAGCGATCGAGCTGGCCGAGCGCGGGTATAACTACCCTTTCTGTTTCAATCGTAAAGAGGTGAAAGACCATGGCGAAGGCGGAAACCTCGTGGGTGCGCCGCTGGGCGGACGAGTACTGATGGTTGACGATGTAATTTCCGCCGGAACGTCAGTACGTGAATCCGTTGGTTATATCCTCGGTGCCGGTGCCATTCCCGGGGGACTCATCATTGCGCTGGATCGGATGGAGCGCGGCAGCGGAACGCTTTCTGCCATGCAGGAGGTGCGTCATGAATTTGGTATTAGCAGCACAAGCATCGCCAACCTGGATAGCATCATCGATTATCTGCGGAACAGGAAGGAGTTGGCGCACAACCTGCGTGCGATGGAAGAATATCGCGCGCGATATGGTGTTAATCAATCCGATATTGCGTAACTACACTTCTAAAGTGGGTTACGCGGGTTCAGGCAAGTCGGCGTCGCGTTAGGACAACCGCGCACGCGCATTTACCGCACTTCCTCTGACGGCAGGGTTGAGTTGAAGCTTCTTCCAATAGCGAGCCCCGCTCCGCCCAGCCGGCCGTGCAGCTGGTATTCGGCTTTTGTACGATCGCCGGTAGCCAAGTCAAACGCATGACGAATAATTGCGGTCGCGGGCACGGTCACAGGCACAGTAATAACCGTTTCTCCAAAACGCGAGATGGTGCCGCGCTGATCGCTAACACCGCTCGCGAAGCTCATTCCACGTAAATCGAGATCAAGCGCAATGCCGTCATAATCGACCGGTTGGTCACTATGGTTCTGGATCCTGAGCTGTACCGCAAAGCGCGCTTCCATGCCTTGTCCCTCCAGGGGATCAAGTCCCGCCACAGAGATACGAAGTGGTTCCTGATGATGCAATAAAGCGCATCCGGAAAGGATAAGCACTAACGCCGAGATAAGCAGTTTTCTAAGGTTCATCCAGGCCATCCGTCTTTCAAATCAGGATCATAACTCGAATATTTCATAAACCGGTTGTTTCAGCAAATAAATCTTGATTGAGAAGTTTGCTTTCTCTTTGCCGGGTTAGGGTATTATCGCGATCGAAGCTGGCTAGACAGTCGCTGCCTGCTTTTCAGTAATGGAAGGCAGGGGGAGGAAAGTCCGGGCTCCATAGAGCAGGATGCCGGTTAATGGCCGGCCGCCGTGAGGTGAGGAATAGGGCCACAGAGACGAGCGTATTAAGTTACGGTGAAACGCGGTAACCTCCATCCGGAGCAAGACCAAATAGGCAGGCAATGATGCGGCTCGCTGAGCCTGCGGGTAGGTTGCTTGAGCTTGCGGGCAACCGCACGCCTAGAGGAATGACTGTCCACGACAGAACCCGGCTTACCGGCCAGCTTCATTTTCTTTTGTATGAGACCAACATCCATACAAAAGAAAAAAGCGGTCCTCACACAAACTGGGGTCGCGAAGGCGATGCGCGAATGATATTGATTCGATGATTGAATTCTCGTTCGATTCACTGAATAATTCCATGACACATTCGCCATATGCCCTCATCACCCCTTTATACCGGGGCCCAACAATACTGCACCAAGCAGCTCATGGTTGAGATAAGCACATAATTGGACTGCTTGGATTTATCGCATGCCGCAATTCTGGCGACGCTGGGGTAAACATATTTCAGCTTGATTAGCTCATCTTTTCGCGAAACGACCGGACGTACTCTATTTCCTATTCCCGGACGGTTTGTTATACAATCTTTTACTATCGTCAGCGCTGTGCGCGATGAATTTGCGAATTCGAAACCGGAGATACTATGAAGAAAATGTTTGAGTGGGTTGCTGGGCTAGCGTGTGCTACGAGCGTAGCACTGGTGGCGCTGCCAGTCCACGCCCAGCTTATGCTTGCTCATGAAGGCCATCATTCGGGAGACTGTGCTATCAAATCGGGTGCTTTTCCCGTTGCCTTCAGTGCTTATGAAAAACCGAAGGGCGCACTTCCGCCCACCCATGCATATTGCGATCATGTGCCGGAAGTTGGCGAGTTGTATTTCACGGTAGATTTGACGGATCTCGACTCTCGCGAAATACCAATTGCAGTCCGTATGGTTATGGAAGGGCATGGAGAGGGCGGCGGGGAGCATGAGATTATGTCCATACCAGCCAAAGAGTACGCATCTGGAAGCATCACCTTCTCGCTGAACCTGGAGGAACTTGGCCAGTATGCCTTGCTACTGGAGACAGAGAAGGGTGGGAAGATGACGACAGCGGTGCGCATTCCAGTACATGTCGGAGGGGGTGGAGGTCACGACGGCCATGGCTCAGGCTTTGGCGCGACAGAGATCGTGCTATTGCTGGGCGCAGCCGGCGCCGCTGCCTTCTTTTTCTTGCGCCGTCGGACAACGAGTCCCAAGACTTCCTGACTTAATGGTATCGAGTAAGCAACCAACTCTGCGCTTTCCATCTAGCGGTTGCCCATCAAGGGTGACCTTAGGGACATGGAAGCCCCAAAGTTTCTGCTTTGTCATTTATCGCAGATAAGCGATATCGCACTCTCATTGTTCGAGTCTGTTTTTCTGGTACTGTACTTACCTCATGTAAATATAGTAATGCCCATGAGCTTACTGAACAGAAAGTAAATGGGCGAGCCAGGTCAAATCATTCAGAATGCCTACCCATATTTCCACCTTAAGGAAAGGCTGCGTGGGAGCAGTCCTTTATAGATAAGGAACGCATGCAGGCTGTTCCATAAATTATCATTGTTTTATTCGTTAGATTCCGGATCGATGCGAAGCCGCCAAGCTCTGCCATAACAGGGCGAAGCCTCCGCAACCGGGAAACGGAAAGACCAGGTAACTGCTCAGAGCCTACGCGAAAGTAATTTCGCGCAACTCGGCGAAAGCGCTGCCTACATGATCCATCTGTTCACTGGTATGAACTGCACTAACACTGCAGCGCACCAATGAGCGGCCGTCAGGTGCGGCTGGCGGTAATACTAAATTAACATAGATACCATGATCAAGCAGGCCCTTCCATAGCATCAGCGCCTGCCGCGGCGTGTCGAGTATGATTGCGATAACGGGGCTTGGCTCTGGGCCAAGCTGATAGCCGAGGTCATCAAGCCGAGAATAAAGCTGGTGCACATTCTTCCAAAGCTGTTGGCGTAGCTCGATGCCGTCATGCAGCAATTTGAGTGCTGCCCGGGTTGATGCAATAGTAGCCGGTGTAGGCGATGCGGTGAATATATAAGGACGGCTGACATAGCGTAACTGATCAAGTTGCGGGTGATTGCTCACACAGTAGCCCCCGATACCGCCGAGGCTTTTACTGAATGTACCAGTGATGAAATCAACTTTATCAATGAGCCCCGTTTCCTCTACCAGGCCCTGGCCTGTCTTGCCGAGGACGCCGAGCGAATGTGCTTCGTCTAGAAGAAGCGTGCTGCCGTAGGCATTCTTTAGTTTGACAATCTCCGCAAGGGGTGCCCGATCACCCAGCATGCTGTAAATGCCTTCAACAATGATTAATGTGGAGCGTGACCGGTCTCCGAGACGCCGGAGACGCTTTTCCAGATCCACCATGTCGTTGTGCCTGAACCTGATAATTTCAGCGCCACTTAAACGGCATCCGTCATATATGCTTGCATGAGAATCGCCATCAATTAGAACAACATCCCCAGCGCCAGCCAAGCCGGAGATCGTAGCGAGATTGGCCTGATATCCGGTTGTAAAGACAATACAGGAGTGGCAGTGGTAAAAATCGGCGAATTCCCGTTCAAGAGCGCGGTGTCCACTGTAGCTACCGTTGGCCATGCGTGAACCTGTCGTACCTGTGCCCTCGCTATCGATTGCTGAGTGCGCTGCGGCCAGACACTCCGGCGCGAAGGTAAGCCCGAGATAGTTATTCGTACCCAGGAATAGTATGCGGCGATCGCCAATTCTCGCCTCGGTCGAAGAATAAACCTCTTCTATAGGTGTGCCAAAAACGTCAATACCCTCGGGTAGCAGGGCTTTTCTCGTCGCAGCAACGGCATCAAGCTTATCTAGCAAACTCATTATTGTGCGGACTTTATTCGGTGGATTAAATTCGCAAGCTCTTGAACAGTCTGCACATCCGCAAGCGCATTAAGCGGAACGGAAATGTCAAACTCATCTTCAATTTCCATAACTAGATTCAGCAATTTGACAGAGTCGATCGCAAGCTGATGAATGAGATCAGTCTGCGGTGTGATTTGCGCGTCGGGCTCACAAAATTGCTTAAGGTGATGGCAAAGTTTCTGCAGAACATCGGTGTAATCGCTCGCCATGGCTGCTCGGTTTGAATTGAATTATTTGTTAGAAATTATACCGCTTGAGGCAAGGCATCACGCAGTCGGACCGAGGGCCGCCAACCGGGAAGCGCCTGGGTTAGAGGCGTTATATCGCAAATCCAGTTGGGATGCTGTAATTCTCTGACTTTACCCGGGGTCAACATTGGGGAATAGCGTAGCAACCGCGCCGACCATAAATTAATGGTCGCGACCAACCAAACAAGTGACGCCGGGAAGAAGATACAGTGTACGGGCCGTTTCCAGACTTCCTGCGCAATTACCGCTACAGATTGACTATTGTAGCCTCCGGGCGTCCCATCATCAAGTTCATAGACGCCTTGCACGGGATTTTTAGTGGAAAGCCAACAGGTAATAGCCGCCACCAAATCATTAACGTGTAGTAAACCGAAGCGCATCCCGCTTTGCCCCACCATCGGCAACAGGCCGCGGCGGGTTGCTCTGAAAAGTGGGCTCATTTCTTTATCGCCTGGGCCATAGACGGCGGTCGGACGAAAAACCGCATATGGCATCCTTTGCGAGTGGTCAATAACCAACTGCTCAGCCATGCGCTTACTGGCCGCGTACCAGGAAAGCTCTGGTTGTCTGGCAGCCAAGGAAGATATGAGGAGAAAACGAGGCGGTGAACTTTGCTCTATTGAGGCACGCACAAGATTGCCCGTGCCGTCCACATTAGTATGAATGAAATCTTCGAGAGAGCTACCGCGAACCTGCCCCGCGCAATGTACAACAGCAGATACACCCTCGACAAGGTTCCGCAGTGCCTGATGGTTATCTAAATCACCTTCAATCCATTGCGTAACTTCGTCGCCAACTCGCGGACGCCTGGTCAAGGCCTTGACCTTCCACCCTTCACTGATCAGTGACTGTAGCAGAACACGACCAATAAAGCCGGTGGCGCCGGTCACGGCCACCCAGGACCCTGACATATGCTGGTTATTTTTCCCCGGACTCAGCGGATAGCTGGTCAGTCGGTTGTGTCCGCTGTATGAAACCCTGGCGTGCAGCAAAACGCGATAGCTTACCTGAGGAAGTGCGAGGCAAAGTATGCGGCGAGACCAATTCGACCAGGCAATTGACGCCAAACGCCATATATACAAGACGTTGCAACCGGTTGGTGAGAGATTGGCGATCTGCTACCGAAGTCAGACGACATTCTATGACCAAAACGATCGTTGTAATATCATTAGAATCGGTTATACCAAAGGCGGAGGCTTCCCGTGTTCTCACCTCAGGTTGAAGCTCGGCGAGTTCTTCTATGTCTTGTGCGCGGATATTGCGCCCGTTAACGATGATTACATCTGTACGACGGCCAGTGACATAAAGATCGCCCTCAAACAGGAAACCAAGATCACCTGTATCCAACCAGTTTCCAGGCTGGAGCGTTTTTTCAGTATCTTCCGGATTGTTGAAGTAGCCTGTCATAATACTGCTACCCTGCACCAGCACGCTGCCCACTTTCAAATCAGACAATTCCTGTCCGCCATCATCCACGACCTTGACCGTGTGCTCTGGCAAGGGTCGCCCACAATTTACGAATTCGCTATATTTCCTGCCCTCCACCTGCAACCGGACCGCGATTTTTTTGTCAACCAAAGTCCCAGCGTCTACTTGGATGCTCTGAAAACCTTTTCCAATCTGAGAAAAAGTTACGGCAAGCGTTGATTCCGCCAGTCCATAGCAAGGAAGAAAGGCACGCGCATCAAAGCCTGCAGGCCCGAATTTATCTGCGAAATTTCTCAAGGTATCAGGACGGATCATCTCGGCACCGACACCTGCCGCTCTCCAACTGCTGAGATCAAGGTCTTCCAAATCGGAATCACGGACCCGCAAAGTGCAGAGCTTGAGGCCAAATGGCTGACTAAACGCCACGGTAGCACGGTTTCGACTAATCAGTCGCAACCACTGCAGAGGCCGGATTGCAAAATCACGGGTAGCCAGATAGTCGACCGAAACTTGCGCCACCATGGGGGCCATCACCATGCCCACCAGTCCCATATCATGGTAGAACGGTAGCCATGATGCGCAGCGGTCGCCAGCGCGTATTTCCAGGCCGTGCCGAACAATACCCTGTAAATTGCTCATCAATGCGCGTTCGGTAATAATTACTCCACGCGGAATGCGAGTGCTGCCCGAGGTAAATTGAAGGTAAGCGATTTCTTCAGGGGTATTTACGGGTAGCGCTATATCGGAAACTGCGAACTTTCCGAGTTGTTCCGGAGTGCCGACCCAGCGTAATTCCAGCGATCCTTCTGCAGCTTCGCTCAGAAAATTAATATAATCCACATTGGCTATGGCGGCGCTTGCCTGACCTGCGTCAAGCATCCCGCGCAACTGCTGAACATATACTGCATGACTGCCAAGATTGACCGGCACCGGCATCGCAAAAGGAACCAATCCAGCATAGCGGCAGGCAAAAAACAGCTCTACAAATTCTGGGGTGGTATCGGCAATAATGGCGACGCGATTACCGCTCGTCAGGCCCATGCCCATCAAGCGCCGGGCTGAGGTCTGGGCGTTTTGCCTTAACGCCCGATACGGGAGGATCGAGCGTAGGTTGCCCTTGGCATCATAAAAATTAAATCCCGCGACGCCGCCTGCCGCATATTCCAAGGCAGCGGTCAAGGTTTCAAAATCAGCTAATCGTTGATCTTGAGTGTTGTACGTCGGTGTTGGGGTTATTACTATTGGCGACTCGTTTAATAACCGAGGATCAAACGCTTGCGTTAGCGGAGCGTTCAACTTCGCTATTGTTGAACTCAAGGTCTTCCCCTCCAAATTAATGGTCTAATCATCTTTTTGTAATGTAAGTAATCCGGTCCGAAATACAGTAGTTCTGATTAACAACAGTTTATCGCTCGGGCTCGGAATGCTCAGCTTGAATTTGAATCTATATTAATTAAATACCAGGAGCTCAAGTGCTCTACCAAGATCAGTAACGGACGACACTTTGGTTGACTTCGCTGCCAACGCATTGCTATCCGCCATATCCATATAGCCTTAATGCCACTATTTGAGTCGTCTCAGGCATCGTTTAAATAAACTGCAGACCTTCCTTGAGACAGCAAGATCGACAGGTTCCATTCTGTACGAGTTAGCGGCCAATATAAAGAGATTTTGGAGAATAGAAGAGAAATGTGTCGTTTTTTTGCAACACTACTCGAACCTGCGTCTTCGATTGGACTAGCCGCACTTGGTCTCGACCTCTTCAGCAGGCATTCTACATGAATACGATCGCCAAATGGACGAGCGATTTCATCTTCGTAGTGCGGGCTTCAGCCTGTCGGCAGGTTGTTCATCACAGGCTTATGGAAGGGAATGGGGTGGGTAGCGGGAGGAACTCAGGTTTCCTGATCGTGATAAGCGCAGATAAGTCTGAGTCCGCAGCAGGTCGCTTTACGCTTCTACCCATGCCTTGGCATCGGTGTAGTTACCGAATACTCTGATGTCAGCATCAACGAATAGATTGGATACCCAAGCGCCCCAAGCCTGCCACTGGTTCTCAGTAATTATTGCAACCCGGTTAAATTCACTGCCGTGGGCGCGGATGAATTTGAGATCTTCCCATGCGACGTCGACAGTATAGCCCAGCATATCGCGCCAATCGAACAGCACATTCACTTTGCTGTCGCGCCTGGATTTGTAGAGTACCTGCTCTTCGAATTGCTTATAGTCAGCCAAGGTAAATTCACCGAAAACAGCAACGCTGATTAAATTGTCAGCTTCCTGAATGGTAATCATAGGGTAATCTCAAAAAAACATGCAAAATTAATCAGCCGCAAATTCACAGTTTCACAGTTACTTTATGTACGGCCCGATTTCGCGTCGCACAAATTCATGGAAATGAACCATACCATCTTCCATGGGTGACTGATAGGGGCCTGTTTCATTGATTCCCTGCTCATATAGCGCGCGACGTCCGGCTGTCATCAGTTTGCAGATTTCGTCGTCTTCAACCGCGGTTTCGTGATAGGCGGCCTGTTCCGCTTCAATAAATTCACGTTCGAACAAGACAATATCTTCAGGATAATAAAACTCGACCACGTTGGTGCAGCGCTCTGTTCCCGACGGAACCAGCGTACTTATAATCAGTACATGCGGGTACCATTCTAACATGATGTTTGGATAGTAGAGCATCCAGATCGCACCATACCTCGGTATTTTTCCTGCGGTCTGACGCAATAGTTGCTCATGCCATTTAGCATAGACCGGAGTGCCGGGACGAGTAAGCGCATCATTTACACCCACAGTCTGCACGTTGTACCGCTCTGCAAATTCCCATTTAAGTTCAGTGGTATTAATGAAGTTGCTCAAGCCAGGGTGATACGACTCGACGTGATAGTCTTCCAGGTAAACCTCGATGAAAGTTTTCCAGTTGCAGGCATATTCTTCTATCTGGACCCGCTCCAGTACATGGCCGGAAAAATCGAAATCCTTGAGAACGCTCAGGGGCGCCAGATCGCGCGCGATATTTCTCTTGCCTTCAAATAGCAACCCGTTCCAATTCTGCAGCGGGGTACTGCCAAGGTTGAGGCAGGGATTTTTCGAAAAATTGGGAGCACCCAGCAGCGTACCGCTCATATCGTAAGTCCATCGATGTATGGGGCAGACAATGTTTCTGGTATTGCCGCGGCCCTTCAGCAGCAGAGATTGCCGGTGCCGACAAACATTGGACAGGAGTTCAATGCCACCTTTGTTACGCACCAGAAATTTGGCATTACTCATCCATTCCCGCACATAATAGTCGCCCACATTCGGCAGCATGATTTCATGGCCGACATAACCAGGCCCCTGGTCGAACAAAAGGTGTTTTTCCAGGTCGAGAATGTGCGGGTCAAGGTACCATTCAACCGGCAGTTGAGTCGGCGCCAGTTGGAAAACATCAACGAGATCGGCCATATTTCGTTACTTTTAGATCTTTTGAGGAATAAAAAAGATAGTTGAAAGATAAAAAACGCTGAATAAACGCATTGGGCAAAGTGGGAAGCGCTTGCTCTCTTTCTGAAACGCTTATAATTGCCGCTAAAAGATCGTTTTTGAGGGAAAGTTTCTTGGATTTAATTGACCTGACCCCGCTTATTGCGTTATTTTTGTAGCTTGCCCGCAATATACATAACTTGCGACAATGTGTTTATCATGACAAAGCCCGCTAACCCCGTCAAATTTTCACGGCCCGAAAGTTTCGAAGCCGCATTGACAGAATTGGAAGCTATTGTAATAGAAATGGAAGCAGGACAAATGCCCCTCGAAATATCACTCGAAGCTCACAAACGTGGCGCAGAGTTGCTACAATACTGCCAATTAAAACTACAGGATGCGCAACAACAGGTACGCCTTCTTGAGGCCGACACACTGAAAAATTTCTCCCCGTCCGGTATCGATGACCGCTGATTTCCAGGATTGGGCGAGGAACCGCCAGGTACGCATCGAAAATTCCCTGCAGACCTTGCTTCCCGCCGCAAACGTTGCTCCCGAACGTCTGCATGACGCCATGCGCTATACCGTTTTGGGTGGAGGCAAGCGTGTGCGACCGTTGCTTGCCTTTGCGGCAGGAGAGCTGAACAAGGCGGATGAAGAGCGGGTGACGATTGCCGCGGCCGCAGTAGAACTGATACATGCCTATTCACTGGTGCATGACGATTTGCCATGCATGGATAACGACGTGTTGCGGCGGGGTAAGCCTACTTGCCATATCGAGTATGGCGAGGCCATTGCACTGCTGGCGGGCGATAGCTTGCAAAGCCTCGCCTTTCAATTGTTGGGCGAGCATTGCTTGGCTGATACCCCGAAAATGCAATTGGAAATGGTTAGGCATCTGGCGCAAGCGTCGGGTTCTCGCGGTATGGCGGGGGGACAAGCCGTTGATCTTGCCAGCGTCGGAAAGACATTGAGTCTGCCGGAACTGGAGTTTATGCATATTCATAAGACCGGAGCGCTTATTCGGGCTGCTGTAATGCTTGGCGCCGGTTGCGGTAGCAGTTTGAACGAGAGCCAGTTGATGAGCCTTGATCATTTCGCGAAGTGTATCGGCCTTGCGTTCCAGGTAGTGGACGACGTGCTCGATGCAGAAGCGACTACCGCGACATTGGGTAAAACTGCCGGCAAGGATGCCGAAAATAATAAGCCAACGTACGTGAGTATCCTCGGAAGCAGCCGAGCGCGCGAACTGGCTGAAGAGTTGCGGCGCGACGCATATCGGTCGCTGGATGCTTTTGGCGCAACGGCGGGACGGTTGCGGCAAGTAACCGACTTCATCATCCAGCGGGAGTTTTGACCCGTATTTTCTTCGGTAAAGAATACTATAATTTTCAAGGTTTAAATGTATCCACTGCTTGATACCATCACTACCCCTTCAAAGTTGCGAAGGCTGGAACGCAAGATGCTGCCGCAACTTGCCGACGAGTTGCGGCAGTTCCTGGTTGAATCCGTTTCTAAAACCGGCGGGCATCTGTCTTCCAATCTCGGTACGGTTGAACTGACCATAGCCCTGCACTATGTTTTTAACACACCCAACGACCGCCTGGTATGGGACGTGGGCCATCAGACTTATGCCCATAAAATTCTTACCAGTCGTCGTGAGGGTATGAGCCGACTACGCATGCGGGGCGGTATAGCAGGATTTCCCCGGCGTGACGAAAGCGAGTACGACGCCTTCGGTACGGCTCACTCCAGCACCTCCATCAGTGCTGCTTTAGGTATGGCGGTAGCAGCACAACGCGAGGGTAAAGGGCGATGCGTGGTTGCAGTGATTGGCGACGGCGCCATGAGTGCAGGTATGGCATTCGAAGCCCTGAACAATGCGGGCGCGATGGACACCAATTTACTGGTGATTCTCAATGACAACGACATGTCGATTTCGCGTCCGGTAGGCGCACTCAACAATTATCTCGCAAGGCTCATGTCAGGTCAGTTTTATGCGACGGCACGCCGCGCCGGGGAAAAAATGCTAGGCGTTGTTCCACCCGTGCTTGAACTTGCGAAGCGCGCCGAAGAGCATGTAAAAGGCATGGTGACGCCTAGTACGCTATTTGAAGAGTTCGGTTTCAACTATATCGGCCCCATTGATGGTCATGATCTTGACGTGCTGGTTGGCACGCTCAACAACATCAAGCATCTTGAGGGCCCTCAGTTTCTGCATATCGTAACGCGCAAAGGCGCAGGCTATAAGGCGGCAGAGGAAGACCCGATTCTTTATCACGGCGTAACCAAGTTTAATCCGGATGCCGGTATTATTCCCAAAGCCGCAGGCAAGCCGTCATATACGCAGATTTTTGGAGACTGGCTGTGCGACATGGCTGCAATGGACCAGCGTCTGGTCGGGATTACGCCGGCGATGCGAGAGGGTTCCGGCTTAGTGAGATTCTCACAGGAATATCCTGATCGTTATTATGACGTTGGTATCGCAGAGCAGCACGCGGTCACTTTTGCCGCAGGCCTGGCTTGCGACGGTTTGAAGCCGGTTGTCGCAATTTATTCAACTTTTTTGCAGCGCGCTTACGATCAGTTGATTCACGATGTCGCTATCCAGAATCTGCCGGTGGTGTTTGCTATCGATCGGGCCGGATTGGTTGGAGCAGATGGCCCCACGCATGCCGGGAGTTTCGATTTAACCTATTTGCGCTGTATTCCCAACATCACCGTGATGACCCCAGCGGATGAGAATGAATGCCGTCAGATGCTTTATACCGCATTTCAGATGGATACGCCCACAGCGGTGCGATACCCCCGAGGCGCGGGAACGGGTATAACACCGCAAACGCAGATGCAGATGTTACCGATAGGTCGGGGTGAGATTCGCCGGGAAGGCGTAAAAATTGCGCTGCTGGCTTTCGGCAGCATGCTTAAACCTTGCCTTGAAGCGGCAGAAGAATTAAATGCTACCGTGGCTAATATGCGTTTTGTCAAACCCTTGGACGATGATCTGGTCGCGTCACTGGCGGCAGACTACGAATTGCTGGTAACGGTCGAAGAAAATACCATCATGGGTGGGGCTGGTAGTGCGGTGATAGAATCCTTGGCAAGCAGGGGCTTCACAGTTCCCGTATTGCAATTGGGTTTGCCCGATGTTTTTATAGACCAGGGTGAGTGCTCTCAAATGCTGGCTGATTGCGGATTGGATAAGGCGACCATCGTCGAGTCCGTCAAAGCAAGATTTTTTGAGTAGTTAACGCAACCGGATGCATATATTTATGCATCAGTGTTCGCTTCCAGGAAAAAATACCCTTCATGAATGATGCGAATTTTCCTATTGCGGATGTGCAGAATGCATTCGATACCCGGCTTATTGCAATTAACAGAGCGGGTATCAGGGCCATTCGTCACCCAATCTCGATAAGAGACAGGGACGGGTCTATCCAACACACCATCGCCGTGTTCAATATGTATGTGGATTTACCGCATAACTTCAAAGGCGTACACATGTCGCGCTTTGTGGAGATACTAAACGGCCACGACCGGGCGATTTCTGTGGAATCGTTCGAAAGCATGCTACAGGCCATGGTAGAGAAGCTCGAAACGGAATCTGGCGACATCGAAATGACGTTTCCTTATTTTGTCAGAAAAATGGCTCCGGTTTCACGCATAAAAAGCCTGCTGGATTATGAGGTAACTTTTATCGGCGAACTGAAAAAAGGAAGCTACCAATTCACCCTGAAAGTTGTTGTACCCGTGACTAGCCTGTGCCCGTGCTCCAAACAGGTTTCCGATTATGGCGCCCATAACCAGCGATCCCATGTGTCAATATCAGTTAGAACCAGGAGCTTCATATGGATAGAGGATCTGGTACGAATGGCGGAGGACCAGGCGTCGTGCGAACTCTATGGATTATTGAAACGTTCAGACGAGAAGTATGTAACCGAAAAGGCTTACGACAATCCGAAATTCGTTGAGGACGTAGTGCGTGACATTGCCTCGATACTGAATCGGGACGGACGTATAGACGCCTATGTGGTGGAATCTGAAAATTTCGAATCCATCCATAATCACTCCGCCTACGCGTTGATCGAGCGAAATAAGTGCGAGAGCTGAGGTTCAATTCAATCAGGAAGTTCGCACATTAACCTGTGTGCTGGAAATGCGGAAGAAATTCCTGTCAATGCTTGCACGAGATTCTTTCAATATTATTCCCCAGCAGTATAAATTGACCTTTTGTAGCCGGAAAGGTATATTATCGCCCTTCCGGGGTGTAGCGTAGCCTGGTAGCGCGCCTGGTTTGGGACCAGGATGTCGGGAGTTCAAATCTCTCCACCCCGACCAATTCATGCTAATCTGAGGCGAAATCCGATTTGAGTGGTGCCCGTAGCTCAACCGGATAGAGCACCAGCCTTCTAAGCTGGGGGTTACAGGTTCGATTCCTGTCGGGCACGCCATAAGCTATCTCTTTAGCGATTGGCGCCTGAGCATCAAACTATGCATTATTTTTATCGGATGGTGGCTGTAGCTCAGTGGTAGAGTCCCGGATTGTGATTCCGGTTGTCGTGGGTTCGATCCCCATCAGCCACCCCAAATATATCTCTGCTTCGCATTATCTCTAGTCATCATGGTTATGCACACTGACTGATCCCTACAGTCAGGCACCTGCCAACCTTCACGGATACAAAATATCTTCCAGCAACGCGACCAACTGTGGTACAGGTAACTGTATCGCGTATCCTCACGCGCCTTCTTACCGAAAAAGACCGATAGTTAAGCAAGAGCTTGGCGTCTAAATCTGGCTTAGATGTCTTAGCAGCCTGCCGCACTTAGAGGAATTCAGCTGCAAAAACGACAGGCCCGTTTATATTTCGCCGCTTTTTCAGCCAAATAGAATCAAAATCCTTAAAACATCCCCTCATCCAGTCATTTTTTTTCTGCGATTCTTCAAAGCCCGACAGGATGCTAGAAGCTACACAGATATGGCATGTACTTTATATGGATAGCGCCATCAGCCACCCATGAATCTACGTCTTAAATAGACGCAATCGCATTCCTCGAAGGAATCTCGATGAACGACAGCTAAATATCATCCACTTTGTGCAACACGGATAAGCGAACCCACCTCGTCCGGCTCCAACCCACAAAAAGCAATCTTAATCGGTAAGGGCAAAACGTCTCCTTTTAGAGACCCTAAATTATCATAATAAACATATAGTTATGTTTGAGTAATAAATAATCAATACGCTTTGGCGACATTAATGCGCCAACATGCCGCGCTAAGAAACTGATTTAAAGGGTTAATTAGGTTGGCACGAATCATGCTTATCCTAGTAAGGGGTAAGCCGTCTTCCGCAATTATCGTGTGATCAAAGAGCGAGCTTACAGATTGAATGCACCTCTTGTAGAGAGAGTTCCAAGTAAGCGAACTCGGCCGCCAGCATAAAAGATACGCTGGGCCGCTATGCTCCGGGGAATGCTATGTGCGCTGTCGCACAGACTAAATGAGGCGGATAGAGAAGTATAAGAGGCTTATGTCGATGTATTAAAAGCGGATTAGTCAGTTTTTTTTAGTCTACCGAATATTGAACTCTAAAAGATCCACTGGTCGTCGCGTCAGTTAGAGCGAATGGCTTAAAAAGCATCGCGATGTGACTGGTAATACGGAACGCGTGCCAATATCGGTACTGGAACAACCTGATCTCCCGATAACCGCTAGCTCAATAGAATGAATTCATGGCGGTGTTGATTTAATTATCCGGATCTGACCACCGGAAGCATCCCTGTATAAATGGCAGCTTCGAACCCTGAGTAGGATTACATAACAATTTGTAATTTCCACATCCATTTGAGTCGGTTGGTAACGACATGCTATTGAGAGCGATTTGGAATGCTTGAAGAGCTCAATCAAATCTAACCCATCTAAATAATAAATAGTCGTCCCTGAAAAACCTCATCTTTAACAAACTTCCATCATTAATCGATGGTTCTCTTCATTTTGTTTTTGTCCGAGGCATTGCAAGCATTCCA